>CAYTBO010000016.1:0-53309 GCA_964436055.1 uncultured Ohtaekwangia sp. | reverse complement strand
CTAAGCACCAGCTTAATAATATCAACATATAATAGAGAAGATGCTCTGGAGATGGTTCTGCTGAGTGTGCTGAATCAATCTGATGCTCCGGATGAGATTATTGTAGCCGATGATGGATCCCAAAGTGGAACTAAAGAATTGATTGAAAATTACAAACCTCAATTTAATGGTAAGCTCATCCATTGCTGGCATGAGGATCAAGGATTTAGGGCAGGCCAAATTCGAAATAAGGCCATAGCCATGGCTTCTAAAGAGTATGTGATAAGTGTAGATGGTGACATGGTGCTTCACAAAGATTTTATTGAAATGCATAAAAAAGCAGCCTGGAATGGTCGCTTTATTCAGGGGTCACGTGTATTGTTATCGGATAGTACTACACAAAAAGTAATTAGGGAAAAAAGACTTAATGTGTCATTCTTTGAAAGGGGAATAAGAAACAGATTCAACAGTTTTTTTTCACCTCTTCTTTCGAAGATTTTTTCCCGAACTACCAACAAGCTGGAAGGAACCAGAACTTGCAACATGGCCTTCTGGAAAATGGATTTCATTCATATAAATGGCTTCAATGAAGATATCGTTGGGTGGGGCAGAGAAGATACAGAGATGGCGGTTCGGCTAATGAATACGGGCGTTAAAAGGTACAACTTAAAATTGGCAGGATTTGGATATCATTTGTATCACCCAGAAAATTCACGAGAAATGTTAACTGTCAATGACGGTATACTTAATAGAACTATTCAGGAAAGGCTGAGGAGATGCACCAATGGTGTTAACAAATATCTTACTCTTTCTGAAGCCTGATGAAGGTAAGCGGGTTTACTTTCGTGCGGAATGCCGTGCAATACGATTATCCGGTAGTAGAAGCAATCAGATCAATCCTTCCTTTGTGCGATGAATTTGTGGTAGCGGTAGGCAATTCTTCAGATACCACACGAGAATTAATTCAATCTATTCAGTCCCCCAAAATAAAGATCATCGATACCATTTGGGATGATGACTTGCGCGAAGGGGGTCAAACTTTTGCCATAGAAACAAACAAAGCATTCCATTCAATTTCACCGGAATCAGATTGGGCATTTTATATTCAAGCCGATGAGGTTGTTCATGAAAAATATCACGATACGATTCGTGAGAGCATGAAAAAATATAAAGATGATTTGAGGGTGGAGGGTCTTATTTTTAATTACACACATTTTTATGGTTCGTATGACTACGTAGCCGATGCATACAGGTGGTACAGAAGAGAAGTAAGAATTATAAGAAACGATAGAAGTATTACCTCATATAAAGATGCGCAAGGCTTCCGGAAGTATCCAAATATCAAATTAAATGCAAAACTCATTGATGCCAGCATCTATCATTATGGTTGGGTAAGGGATCCGCGCGCGATGCAAGGCAAAAGACGCTCGTTCAATCACTACTATTTTGATGATCATTGGATAGAAAAGAATGTAGGGAGCGCAGAAAAATTTGACTATACAGGAATTGATTCATTAAAACCATTTAAAGGCACTCACCCTAAAGTTATTCAACCCCGGATTGATGCAATGAATTGGAAATTTGATCATGATATCTCCAAAAATAACCTGAGCTTGAAAGACAGGTTCAAAAAACTCGTAGAACTTCTCACCGGATGGAGAATTGGTGAATTCCGGAATTATAAAATCATGTGATATTCCATGCCATTCTTTTAGTATTTTTAGCCCTTTATGGAAGAAACCCCTCGTGCAAAGTATACTGAGAAAGAGAAGGTAGACGTCTTCAATAACGAGTTTTTGCCGCATATTACCTCCATGTACAATTTTGGATATCGACTTACACTGGATGAAGACGATGCCAAAGACCTTGTGCAGGATACCTACATGAAGGCTTATCGCTTCATAGAATCTTTCCAAAAAGGAACTAATGCTAAGGCATGGCTGTTTCGAATTTTGAAAAATAGCTTCATCAACGACTATCGAAAGAAAAGCAAAGAGCCGTCAAAAGTCGATTATCAGGAAGTTGAGAGTTATTACAATTCGGAAGATGTGGACAGGCAGATCACTACTGACCTCAGGGTAGAAACCCTGCAGGATATGATTGGTGACGAGATTTCCAATGCATTGAATTCATTGGACGTTGATTTCAGAACCGTCATTATTTTGTGCGATCTCGAAGGCTTTAAGTACGATGAAATGGCAAAAATTCTGGATATTCCTATTGGAACTGTTCGGAGCAGGTTACACAGAGCAAGAAATTTATTAAAAGATAAATTGAGTGAATACGCAAAAAAAATGGGGTACAAAAACTCTTAGCCTATGAGCCATCTCGACAATCCCTTTTCCAAATCAACAGGTAAAAAAACTACATGCCTCGAAATGTTGCAGACGATCCTGGATGGTGATGCCACAGATGAACAGCATGAGTATTTTAAATCCCACATGGAGGCCTGTATGCCCTGCTTCAAATCATTTCAGTTGGATATGGAGATCAAGCAATTGGTCAAGTCCAAATGCTGTGGCAACCACGTACCATCTGATCTGGTGGAGCGCATAAAAAATCAGGTGAATACAATTTCTTAATGCCGGGGAAGGCGATTATTTTTTCGGCACCCTCTGGCTCCGGAAAGACCACGCTGGTAAGGTATCTGCTGCAAAACAATTCTGATTTGGGTTTTTCTGTCTCTGCTTCCACACGCGACAGGCGAGGAAGAGCCGAACAAGACGGAAAAGATTATTATTTTCTCACCCCTGAAGAATTCAAAAAAAAGATTGACAACAACGAATTTATTGAATGGGAAGAAGTGTACGAGGGAAATTTCTACGGTACGCTGAAGTCTGAAATACAACGAATCTGGGATGAAGGGAAGAATGTGATCTTTGATGTGGATGTAAAAGGCGGATTAAGTTTGAAAAAATATTTTGGAAACAAAGCATTATCTGTTTTTGTAAAAGTGCCGTCTATTGAAGTGTTGGAGAACAGGTTAAAGGATAGAGGCACCGAATCGGATGAAAGCCTTTCCCGCAGGTTGTTCAAAGTAAAATTTGAAATGGCGTTCGAGGATAAATTTGATAAGGTGCTGGTGAATGATAATCTGGAGGAATCGAAACGGAAGGCGCAGCAGCTTTATGACGATTTTAAAAAAACTTAAAGTCCCATGGATTCAAAGAAAAAGATAGGACTCTTTTTTGGATCCTTTAATCCAATTCACATTGGCCATTTAATTATTGCCAACAGCATGTTGGAGAATGGGCCGCTTGACAAAATCTGGTTTGTGGTGACACCCCAAAATCCATTGAAAACAAGTAGAAGCCTGCTTCACGAATTTGACCGCTATGATATGGTGAAAGCGGCAATATCTGATAATTACAGGTTTGAGGCTTCAGACGTAGAATTTCACCTACCCAAACCAAGTTATACATCATACACCCTTGCTTTTTTAACTGAAAAAAATTCTGACAAAGAGTTCATTCTCATTATAGGAGAGGATAATTTGAAAAACTTCCCTAAGTGGAAGAATTATCAGCAAATTGTGGATAACTATAAATTGTACGTGTATCCTCGTCCGCAAGTAACAAATGAGGATGTTATACGTCATATCAATGTGAAATTGGTAAACTCACCTGTATTGGACATTTCAGCAACCTATATCAGGAAGCAAGTAAAGGACAATAAGTCAATTCAGTATCTCGTTCCTGAATCGGTTGAGCACATGATTAAATCCAAAGGGTTTTATCGATCATAACTTCTAATGCTGAATGCCTTTTCCTTATTCTCTTGTTAAATTTCTTTTCCTGTTCTTTCTTTTTGGAGCCTGGGCCGCTAAAGCCGGTGGTGTAAAGGGCACAATAACAACAACTGATGGAACTCCATTAGCTTACGCTACAATTTTTGTAAAACAAACCGGTTCAGGCGCAGTATCGGGTATGGATGGTGAGTATGAAATCACCCTACCACCTGGTACCTATGATCTCACTTATCAATACCTTGGTTATGAGTCACTCAACAGAACAATAGAAGTAGCTGATGATTTTCTGGAGATTAATATTAAGCTGAAAAGCCAGGCTATCGTACTTCAAAACATAATCATCACGGCCGGAAATGAAGATCCAGCTTACACGATTATGCGAAAAGCCATTGCTAAAGCAAATTATCACACACAACAAATTGATACCTATTCCGCCAAGGTGTACATCAAGGGCAAGGGAAGACTAAAGGATTATCCATGGCTGGCTAAAAAGGCGCTGGAGAAAGAGGGAATTTCAAAAGACCGACTATTTATTTCGGAATCGGTAAGTGAAGTGGTTTACACCCGGCCTAATAAATTTGAAGAAAAAGTAATTGCTGTTTATAGCGATGGAAGTGATAACGACACATCCCCCAATGCCTATGTGTTTGGAAGCTTCTATGAACCTGAAATTGCTGAGACTATTTCACCGCTATCCCCAAAAGCATTTTCCTATTATCGTTTTGAATATCAGGGTACCTTTAAAGACAGGGGTTATGATGTGAGCAAGATTAAGGTAACGCCCCGCTCAAAGGGTGACAATGTTTTTGATGGAAGTTTATTTATCGTGGAAAATTGGTGGAGTATTCATAGTCTGGATTTTCATGTCACCAAGTTGGGTATTGACTTTGGAGTAAAGCAGATATACAATCCAATAGAGGACGTTGCGTGGCTTCCCGTTTCACAACAATTTAAAGTAGATGGAAAGGTTTTCGGATTTGAGTTTGAATACGAATACCTGGCCACCGTAAAAGATTATCGCATATCACTTAATCCTGATTTAAAACTGGAAATGAATGTGATTGATGAAAAAGTTGAAAGTGAATATTCAAAGGAAATTAAAACTCAGTTCAGCCGTAAAGACCAGGACTTAAAAGAGCGTCTCGAGTCAGGAAAGGAAATTACCAATAAGGAACTTAGAAAATTGGTAAAGGACTATGAAAAGGAAGAGATAAAGAAGAAGGATGAACCAGAGGTTATTTCTGAAACAAGCTATGAGGTGGATTCACTCGCATTTAAAAAGGACTCTGTTTTTTGGATGGAAATACGGCCGATAGCATTAACAACCGAAGAAATAAGGGGATATAAAAAGGCTGACAGCATTGCCGAAGTTCAGCGAAAGAAAGAAGAAGGGGATAGTCTGAAAGCCTCCAAACACAAGGGGTTTCAGCCTTGGGACATCTTGATTGGCGATAGCTATAAAATAAATAAAACTTCGGATTTTATCATTCATTCGCCATGGAGTGATTTTAATACGGTAGAGGGTTTTAATCTCATCTATAAGCTGGGTTACGTAAAGCGGTGGGTAGAGCGTGACAGTTTAAATAAAAAAATGAAACCAAAGGTTTCAAGGCTGGAGATAACACCTATTGCCCGATATGCTTTTTCGCGTGAGAAACTTTCGGGCATGTTGCGTATTGATTTCCAGTCTCCCAAGAGAAAAATAACTGTAGCCGGTGGCCGCTATTTGCAGCAATTTAATGCGGAAGAGCCAATTCATCCATTGGTTAATACGTTCACAACACTTTTTCTGGAGCGCAACCTGATTAAATTCTATGAGCAGGATTTTGTCAGCGTTAATTATCAGCAACAGATAATCCCGAATGTTACCTTTATTACCTCGTGGAGTCTGGCAAAACGATATGAACTAGTTAACAATTCTGACTTTAAACTGATCGATAGGGAAAATGAAGGATATACGAGTAACCAACCGGTTAATGCACTATTGCTGACAACTGGTTTCTCTCCTCACAACGCAACGATTGGAATGGTTGGCCTGGAGGCAAGACCATGGCAAAAATATAGAATAAGGAACGGGCGAAAGTATAGTGTGGAAAATTCTTCGCCTTTAGTCAGTGTAAGCTACAAAAAGGGGTTGGAAGATATTTTCAATAGTGATGTGGATTTTGATTTGATTGAAGCTGGACTCAGACATAGTCTTAGAATGGGGATAAGGGGAAAGTTGGATGTAGCTTTGAAGGCAGGAAAATTTTTGAATACGAGGAAGCTGTATTTTATGGATTATGCGCACTTTATTGGCAACCGGACTCCCTTTGTTACTACTGATCCGGTGGGAAGCTTTAGACTACTTGACTACTACGTGTTCAGCACAAGGGACAAGTATTTCACAGCCAATGTCCATTATCATTTTAGAAAATTTTTAATTACTCAGTTTCCCTTGATTCGGCTTACCGGTATTACGGAAAATGTTTTTGTGAATTATTTGGCCAATCCATTATCCAATGACTATACCGAGGTGGGCTATTCTCTTGACGGAATTTTTCGAATCTTCCGATTGGAAGGGGCAGTTAGTTTCTCTGGTGGCAACTATCAGAATTATGGATTCCGCATAGGTGTCGCCACAAGCGTAAACCTGGGTGCTAATTAATCACTATATTTTTTTGTAAGCTTGTCCGTACTTTTGCTTGCATTGTTCAAATGGCACAAATCATCTCCTGGGAAGAGTTTTTGAAGCTTAGAAAAGAGTTGCCGCTGGTTGACGTGCGATCCGAATTGGAATTTGCAGAAGGCCACATCCCAGGAGCAAATAATATCCCACTGCTAAACAATGAAGAGCGGGTGTTAGTAGGCACTACCTATAAACAGGAAGGAAGAAGACAAGCCATTAGAAAGGGGTTTGAACTTGTAGGGCCAAGGCTCAACGAAATAGTTGATGAAGCTGAGAAAATTGCTATGAATTCAGAAATGCTTGTCCATTGCTGGCGGGGAGGCATGCGGTCATCCAATTTCTGTGATTTTGTGGGCATGGCCGGAATCAAAACCCGATCATTAAAAGGAGGCTATAAAACCTACCGACAGCAGGCGCATGAATCATTTCGTTTGCCTTTAAAATTGATTCTTATTTCCGGATGCACTGGTAGTGGGAAAAGTGAAGTTCTAAACAAATTAAAGGAGCAAGGAGAACAAGTGATTGATCTTGAGAGGATGGCCAACCATAAAGGGTCGGCTTTTGGGGGACTTATGATGCCATGTCAACCTACAACCGAACAATTTGAGAATTGTTTATTTGAACAGTTATTGAGCATTGATTATGAAAGACCAATTTGGGTAGAAGATGAATCCATTGCTGTTGGTAAGATTTTTATTCCCAACGATTTTTGGAAAACGATGAGAGCCAGTCCTGTGATGATGCTCAAGGTAGAGAAGAACGTGAGAATAGAAAGGCTGGTTGATGAGTATGGAAAAGCTAACAAAGAGCAATTTCTATCAGCTATGGAACGAATAACAAAGAAACTGGGTGGCCAGCATTTTAAAACGGCAAAAGAAAAGTTAGAATTAAACGAGATGCATGACGTGATGGAAATTCTGCTTACCTATTATGATAAAGCGTACCTTGGCAGTTTAGAAAAGAGAGCCCCTGAAAAAATCGGAACGGTAGATTGGAATGGAAAAAATTCAAAAGCAGCGGCTACTCAAATGATAGAATTATTGAAATCTCAATCTTTAGTTTGAATTTATGGATATTAAGTTAACGCAATATAGTCATGGAGCGGGATGCGGATGTAAGATTTCTCCGGCCGTATTGGAAACCATGCTGCATTCTGAACAGGCGAAAACCATTTTTCCTTCATTACTTGTTGGCAATGAATCAAAAGATGATGCCGCTGTTTACGATTTAGGTGATGGTACATGTATTGTAAGTACTACCGATTTTTTTATGCCCATCGTAGATGATCCTTTTTTGTTTGGAGGAATTGCTTCCGTAAATGCGATCAGTGATGTATATGCTATGGGAGGAAATCCACTGATGGCTATTGCCATTTTGGGATGGCCTATCAATAAAATTCCCGCTGAAGTTGCCAGAGAAGTTTTGGAAGGAAGTCGTGATGTATGCAAAAGAGCAGGAATTCCACTGGCCGGTGGACATAGTATTGATTGTCCGGAACCTGTTTTTGGTCTGGCGGTAACTGGAAAAGTGAAACGAGAACATTTGAAACAAAATAATAGAGCCAAAGCTGGATCACATTTGTATCTGACAAAATCGCTGGGAATAGGAATTGTGACAACAGCGCAAAAGAAAGGAATTGTACAGGATGTGCATTTGAAAAAAGCAGTAGATAGTATGCTAACGCTAAACAACTTTGGTGTTGAGTTGGGTAAGTTAGCTTATGTGAATTCGTTGACAGACGTAACTGGATTTGGATTACTGGGCCATTTGACTGAAATGTGCGAAGGCAGCGGGCTTTCGGCAGAAATTACTTTCAATGACGTGCCGGTTTTTGATTTCCTTGATTCTTATATCCAACAAAAAAGTATGCCGGGTGGCACCCAAAGAAATTGGGATAGCTATGGTCATAAAATAAGTCCAATTTCAGACCCTTGGCGTGCTATTCTGGCTGATCCTCAAACAAGCGGTGGGCTTTTGATTTCTGTCGATGCTGACAAGGCTCGCGAATTTGAGAACTTTGCCAGTAGTCATCAGCTTAATTTGAAATCATTTGGGATGTTGCGCCCTGCGCAAGAATTCCTTATAAAAATTAATTAACAAAGCAGTGTAAAACCTAACTTTATACAATAAAGAGCATTCTGATTGTTCTCGATTAATCAATTGGCCAAATCCTTTCTTGTCACTCCGTCAAATTCAAGAATAAGATCAGCGCCATAAGCGGAAGAAGGCGTTTGATAACCAACCTTAAAATTTCCCTGCAGTATTTTATCAGCAAGGGCTACACTTGAGATTCCTGTGAACGTATAGCCATCTGCCATTTCAATTGTGCTTTCAACTTTCGAACGTTGATTCCAAGCGCAACCGGTAAGATAGCTCCTTGATTTTTCCCGTTGTTCAGCAGTTGGACCGTGTAATTTATCCACACGCTTAAGCAGCAGTTGTTTGATCCAAGGTTGCGATAAAAACCAGTTGAAGTATTTAGTCGCCCTGAGCAACCGGCTCACCTTCTTATTGATTGCCATATACACTTCAATATTGGGAATACCTGTACTAAAATGAGCGGTTGAAATATCACCCCAGGGAATTCTTACGGCCAAACTTTTAAAGGGCCCAAAATCAATTTCTTTGATACCTTGATGCAAAGGAACTTTTACGATTTGATCATTCTTGCGTACGCGGCTTCCTGCGCCAAGCCCAAATACGGCTGTTTTGGTAGTTCCTCTGGAAGCTCCACCTCCTGAAGTGGCAAAGGCAAGTTGAAGGTTCGTTGCATCGGGCAATCTGTTTTTTAGGTGAAGGGCAAGGCAATCGGTGGGGATTACGTCAAAGCCTGTTCCAGGAAGTATCATAATCCCTGAAGAGATAGCTTTGTCGTTTCGCTTTTTTAGCATTTCAAAAACAGCAATCTCACCGGTGATGTCGGTATAGTGCGTATGTGTAGCGAGGCATGCCTCAACCATGCGTTTTGCTGTGATCAAAAAGGGCCCGCCACAATGAATCACTACATTGGCTGGAGTCAGAAGATCTCTGAGTTTTTGCTCATCAGTGATTTCTACTACCTGATAAGCGTATCCTGTTTTTTTACTTTGAGAGGCCAGCGCCTCTTCATTTCTGCCTGCAAGTACTACGCGTAGATTTTTTCTGCGGCATTCATCTACGATCAGCTGCCCTGTGTATCCATAGGATCCGTATACAATGATCAGCGAGTCTGATTTCAATTATTCCCCGTTTCAGTTCGCTCTACCTTTGTGACAAAGTATTTGGTATCACCACGCCAGGGGAAGCGTATATATCGTTTTACAAAATAGAGATTTACGCGTTCCCCACTTAAAGCAACCTCCGACAGTTGCTGAATTACTTCAGTTTGATCCGATTCGATGGAAAAGTCAAAAGTCTCAGCCATAGGACTTACCCCTTTCAGTGCACCAAATGAATCAAGGCTTATTTTTCCTTCATGCGTTTTAAACAGGATTCCTTTTTCAGTTACCCGGAGTACTTTGCCGGCCATTATTCCGCTTTCATATACCCCCCAATAGGCAAAACTCAAAAAGGCAATTCCCAAAATGAGTGCTATTACCAGGATGCGTTTAATGATCCGCACGGTAGCCTTGCCGGTTCTTTTAAGAAAATTATCTGATTCCATAATCGACCGAATTCATTTAGTATGGAGCAATTTACCCTTTCTCTTCAACTTAACATAGAAGTAAATTCCGGCACCGGCTATAAAAATAGAGAGCAATTGCGAATGGCTTAAGATACCGTCGATAATAAATCCGCGCTCAACATCCCCACGTAGTATTTCCAAAATGCTTCGGCCTGCAGCGTACGTGATAAGGTAGATCGTAAAAAGCTGCCCATCAAATTGCTTTTTCTTCCTGATGATCAACAAAAATCCCATAAGCAAAAAGATGAATCCCGCTTCGTAAAGCTGGGTCGGATGTAATGGAGTGTTCAGCGGCTCCGCCTGGCACGTTGGGTTAGTAAATACAATGCTCAGCCAGTTATCTGTGGGTTTTCCATGACAACACCCTGCCATAAAACAACCGATTCGTCCCAACCCATGAACAATGCAGGTTACTATAGCCATAACATCCAACATGGGTAAGGTGGGAATGTTGTTTTTTCTAAAAAACCAGAGCATGGTAGGAATGGCAAATAGAAGAGAGCCGAAGAAGACAAAACCACTTCCACTGAAAAGCTTGGCAAGGTTATGAATATAGTAAGAAGGATTTTCAAAGAAGAAGAAAACTTTGCCACCAACAAAAGCGGCCACTACGACATAAAGAAACAGAGAATTGGATTGATCATAACTTAATCCAAAATTCCTTTTGGCGTTAATACTCATGTAGATTAACCCGCTAAGGGCGCCAAGGGCAATAAAGAAACCGTATGAGTAAATGGTGACAGGACCAATATGGAATAGTACGGGATACAATTTTTATTTGATGTCTGATTTCTTTCTACTCGCAGAAATCTGGTGATCAATAATCACACGGTCATTATCTCAACCTCTTTCTTCTTCATGAGGGCGTCCATTTTTTCGATATGCTCATTGGTGAGCTTCTGAACTGTTTCTTCCGCGTTTTTGATATCATCTTCAGAAACGCCTTTAATTTTTTTTAGTTGCTCATTGGTGTCTTTTCTGATGGTTCTGATGCTTACCCGGCCGTGCTCACATTCCTGGCCTACCTGTTTCACCAATTGCTTTCTGCGCTCTTCCGTCAGCATGGGTACATTGATGATCACTTGCTGCCCGTCATTCTGTGGGGTTAGTCCAAGGTTGGCAGCTAAAATTGACTTTTCAATTTCAGGGATCAGATTTTTTTCCCAGGGCTTAATAAAAATACTGCGCGCGTCAGGCGTGGTAACGGATGAAACCTGATTGAGTGGGCTCATCACCCCGTAGTATGAAACCTGAAGACCATCCAGCATGGAGGGATTTGCTTTGCCCGCCCGGATTTTTGTTAGCTCATGGCTCACATGGGCCACGGCCTTTCCCATGAGATCTTTAGCTTCATCCAGAAATAGTTCAATCTCTTCCATAGCACGGTATATTTTTTTCTAAAATATATAATTCCATTCTACAAAACCATTAACTAATCAATGTACCTGTCTTTTCTCCCTTTGCAATTTTAAGAAGGTTTCCTTTTTTGTTCATGTCGAACACTACGATTGGCAAATTATTTTCCATACACAAGGTAAAGGCAGTCATATCCATGATATTCAGATTCTTCGAATAAGCTTCCTGAAAAGAAAGTTTTTCATACCGCACGGCATCGGAAAACTTCTCAGGGTCATTGGAGTAAACCCCATCAACCCGGGTGCCCTTCAAAACCACGTCGGCCTGTACTTCAATGGCCCGCAAGCTGGCGGTAGAATCTGTAGTGAAATAAGGATTCCCGATTCCAGCTCCGAAGATTACGATTCTCCCTTTTTCCAGGTGGCGTATGGCTCTTCTACGGATAAACGGCTCGCAAACCTGTTCCATTTTTATGCCTGACATAAGCCGGGTGTAAAGGCCATGTCTTTCCATCGCACTTTGAAGTGCCATCCCGTTAACCACAGTAGCTAACATGCCCATGTAATCACCTTGTACACGATCAATGCCCAACGTTTCAGCCTGGCCTCCCCTGAATATGTTGCCTCCTCCAATCACGATGGCGATCTCAAGACCCTCTTCTTTTACCAGCTTGATCTCTTCAACGTATTGCTCCAGCATAGCGGGGTCAATGTTGGTGCTCTTGTTCGTTCCTTGCAGAGATTCGCCGCTTAGCTTGAGAAGGATTCTTTTATATTTCATGAAAATTGGGTAGCGTAATTTTTTTAAACCTTGCAAATATATCAGGTTTTGACTGATTTTCAGGACTTCAGTGAAGTTGGCACTTACCGGCAAGAGGCTAGAATTCTATCAATATCTGGCCCTTCTCTACGCTATTTCCTTTCTCTACTTTTACCTTGGTGACGGTGCCATCGCCTGGCGATTTTAGAACATTTTCCATTTTCATGGCCTCCAATACCAGCAGGGGGTCACCTGCTTTTACCTTGTCTCCAACTTTCACTTTCATGTCTATGATCAGGCCGGGCATCGGGGCCTTTATGGATTTCACTTTGTTGGAAGCAGTTGCATCCATTCCCATTTTCTCCAGAAGTAACTCAAACTTGTCCTTAAGGGCAACGGGATAAAGTCGTCCATTGATTTTAAAAACAAATGTTTTGGTGGAATGATCTGCTTTAACCAATTCGGCGCGATAACTTTTTTGCTGATGAATAACATGGAAATATTGATCGGATACTTTTATTAGATCCCAGTCAATGAGGTGCCCATTGATCAGCCAACCGCTCGGGGAGGGCACAACTTCATAGCTTGTAGTGTTTATATTGGCCTTGAACATCTGCCAAAAATAGGGTTCTTATCCCGTAAAAAGCAATGGAGGGCAAAAATTGTGATTTGACTTCCGTGTTACTAACTTTGTCGTATCAAAAATTAGGGGTGCCAAAAATACGGGCTGAGATTATACCCATTGAACCTGATGCCGATAATGCGGCCGAAGGGAGGCAGGATTAAACGTACGTGTTTGCATTCCCCTGTGTAACACAAGTTTAAACCAACTAGTAACATGTTAAAAATCATTTTTACTCAACTAAGCATTGCCTGGTGTTGCACTGCTTTTGCTCAATTCTCCATTTCCGGTAAAGTATCGAATGAATCAGAAAGCCAGCCGCTTCCTGGCGCAACGGTTCAGTTGGATCGAGGAAATTATTTCTCAGTAGCCAATGAGGAAGGAAATTTTACCATGAGTGATGTGGCAGCTGGGGATTATGTTTTGATTGTCAGGTTTCTGGGATACAAAGAACAACGAAAGACTGTATCGTTGAATGCTGATAGGGTGGTCAACATAACCATGCAGGAGGACTCAAGGTTAACGGATGAAATTGTAGTCTATGCTACCCGTGCTACTGAGAAAAGCCCGACTACATTTACCAACATCAATAAAGCAGAAATAAAGAGGCAAAACTATGGTCAGGACCTTCCTTTTGTGCTCAACTGGACTCCATCGCTGGTCACCACATCGGATGCCGGTGCCGGTATAGGTTACTCGGGTCTGCGAATACGAGGCAGTGATGCTACCCGGGTGAATGTAACGATTAATGGAATTCCTTACAATGACAGCGAATCTCAGGGTGTGTTTTGGGTTAACATCCCGGATATAGCCACCTCAACTCAAAGCATTCAAATACAACGTGGCGTTGGCACATCCACCAATGGTGCAGGAGCTTTTGGTGCCAGTATTAATCTAAGCACAATCAGTAAAAATGAAGAACCCTATGCCGATGTTGTTAATTCAGTTGGCTCGTTGAATACAAGGAGGCACACATTGGGTTTTGGCACCGGCCTGTTCAATGATCTTTTTACCTTTGACGCCAGGGCATCGTTGATTCGTTCCGATGGATTTATTGATCGGGCATCTTCTGATTTGCGGTCGTACTATTTTGCGGCAGGCTACTACGGAAAGAATACGGTTGTAAAAGCCATCGGTTTTGGAGGAAATGAAATCACCTACCAAAGTTGGTATGGAGTTCCTGAATCCAGGCTTAACAATGACGTGGATGGAATGCTCGTCACAGCGGCTGTAGAAGGTTGGAACGCGCAACAAACAGCAAATCTTCTCAACGCAAACAACCGAACCTTCAATATTTATGACTATAAAGATCAGGTAGACAATTATACACAAGATCATTTCCAACTGCATGTGTCTCATCAATTTTCAAGGTCGCTCACAGCCAGCGGTGCGTTACACTACACGCCAGGAAGTGGATATTTCGAAGAGTTCAAATTCGATCAGGCATTGGCTGACTATGGTGTTCCTGATGTGGCGGTTGGCACGGAGCTAGTTACCAACTCTGATTTGATCAGAAGACGTTGGCTGGATAATGATTTTTACGGTTTTACCTATTCAGCGAATTATGAAACAGATTGGTATGATGGAACTTTTGGAGGAGCGTGGAACCGGTATGAAGGCGGTCATTTTGGCGAAATCATTTGGGCAGGAATTGCAGCTACGGCCCCTAAGGATTTTCGCTACTATCTAAATAAAGGAGATAAACAGGATTTTAATATTTTTTGGAAAAATAATTTTCAAATTATCCCAAAGGTAAGCGGCTATCTGGATCTTCAATTTCGCAAAGTGGACTATGAAGCAAATGGAATTGAGAATGATCTAAACAATTTTCAGGTGGCTGCTCAATATAATTTCTTCAATCCAAAAGTTGGATTATCCTATGAAGTTGATAGTGATGAACAATTGTATGCCTCCTATAGTGTGGGCCAAAGAGAGCCGGTACGCGATGATTTTATTAACGCAACATCGGGCGCGCCTCCACTACCGGAAAAGCTAAAGAACATTGAGGTAGGATGGCGACTGAAAAAGTCGAATTATTTTTTGAATTTGAATTATTATCTGATGGATTACAAAGATCAACTGGTGCTGACCGGAGCCTTAAATGATGTGGGAGCGGCTATTAGAACCAACGTAGATAAAAGCTATCGATCAGGAATTGAGATCGAGGGAGGAATCCGATTATCACCAAAAATTTTATGGGCTGGAAATGTTACCTTCAGCGAGAATAAAATCAAAAATTTTACGGAAGTCATTTACAACTATGGTGTGAACTATGATGAATTTATAGAAATAGAGAATCAATTGAAGGATGTTGATATCGCATTTTCTCCTTCCATCGTTGCCGGATCAAGTTTCACTACTGCTCCATTTAAAAATTTTGAAATGACCTTGCTTTCAAAGTATGTAGGGGAGCAATTCCTTGATAACACAGCAAATGAAGGCAGAATGATTGATGACTACTTTATTAACGATGTTCGATTTAATTATTCCTTGTCTGTGCCCTTTTTAAAAGAATTTAGCCTGGGCCTGCTGATTAATAATCTTTTTGATGTCAGGTATGAATCCAATGGATACACGTATGGTTTTGTGGGCGGTGGGGAGACGGTGCGTCAAAACTTCTATTATCCTCAAGCGGGCAGAAATTATCTGTTGATGGCAACCTTTAAATTTTAACGAACAGCCACAAAGGCGTGTCGAAGCTGAATGATTGCTTTACTACCTTTGTGCCATGCCATCATTTTTCATGCGAATGCTTGTTCTAGGCAGGGCGTTCTTTCTGCTGACAAGATTTTGGAATCTGATTATTATCGGATTGGCTCAATTCTGCACGGCTTTTTTTTTAATCGGCAGTTACACACTTTCAGATTGGAAAATTTACTTGCTGGCTATTTCAACGATGATGATAGCGGCAGCAGGGTATATCATAAATGATTACTATGATATTAAAATTGATTTGATAAATAAACCGGAACGGGTTGTCATCGGAAAAAATATTACAAGACGATACGCAATTTTTTTTCACACGGCGCTTTCTCTCTCGGGTGTAGCTGCCGGTTTGGCATTGGGATGGTGGATAGGTTTAATAAATTTCTTTTCTGCTTTTCTACTTTGGCTATATTCCAACAACCTAAAGCGTCTTCCTTTTACTGGCAATCTAAGTATAGGAATTCTTACGGGTGTTTCAATTCTTATCGTGAACCTATTGTATCCCCCATTCAATTCGTATATCCTTATTTATGCTATCTTTTCTTTGGCCATTACCTTGATAAGAGAAATCATAAAGGACATGGAAGACTGGAAAGGCGACAACACGTTTGGATGTAGAACCTTACCCATCATTTGGGGAATGAGACGAACAAAAACATTTCTTTATGCATTGCTGGGATTGTTTGTGGTACTGGTTTTAGTTGTTAATGAGGTTTATGCGGGCCTACCTATAATTTACTTCCTGATTTTCCTCTTTCTGCCCATTGGCTATCTGGTCTATTCATTAATTCGTGCAGACACGATTCGGGATTTTGCAAGACTAAGCTCACTTTGCAAATTGATTTTGTTGCTTGGCTTAATGAGCATGCCCTTGGTTTGAACTGACTATTCGTTTTCTTTGTAACCAAATGACGAATACAGAACAATTTCGGCTGGCAATTTTTGTATCGGGAAGCGGAACTAACGCCGAACGATTATTCAATCATTTTAAGAATCATCCACAAATTCAGGTAGCGCTGTTGCTGAGCAACAATGCGGAAGCCTATGCACTTCAGCGTGCTGCAAAAGCGGGAGTAACCTCAAAAGTATTTAGCAAAGCTCAGCTAAAGGACGGTGAGGTTTTGAAATGGCTTGCTGAAAGCAGAATAACCCACATCGTACTGGCTGGATTCCTCTGGTTGATTCCAACTAATTTAATTGAAGCTTATCCAAATAGGATTATTAATATTCATCCCGCCTTATTACCCAAATATGGAGGTAAGGGCATGTACGGCTCTGTCGTTCATGAAGCGGTGAAGGCAGCTGACGAACGTGAAACCGGCATCACGATTCACCTGGTGAATGAAAAGTACGATGAGGGCGCTATTTTATTTCAGGCTAAAATTTCAGTTGATGCCAATGACACACCTGAGCAAATAGCCAACAAGGTTCATCAATTGGAATATCAATACTACCCTACAACAGTTGAAGGTTGGATTTTACGGGAATAATTTATTTTATCGCAGTTGAGCGTATGCCCTCACTGGGTAAGCTCCCATGCCCTTGATCTTTGGAGGTACAGCATTGAAGACAAAAGATGTGCTAGTGGGAATTTGATCAAGGTTGCAAAGATGCTCTACTATTAAAATCTCTTTCCTTAACAAAACCGTATGCACTGGTCGCCTTTTTGTTCTGGTGTCATCGATGTTATAGGAATCGATCCCCACAAGCTTAACACCCTTGTCCCGCAGGTAAACAGCGGCCTCTTCCGTCAGGAAAGAGTGATTCTCAAAGTAGGTATCCGTTCGCCAGTGATCGCTCCAACTGCTATTTACAAGTACCGCCTTGCCCCTGACATCCATATTTTTGAAATGATCAACACCAACCTCAATTCCGTTTTTATGGTGCGCTTTTACCACAACACCCGGGAGATTAGCAAATTGTTCGAGCGCTGTTTGACTAATATCCTTTCCGTCCCTGTAGCGATGAAATGGACAGTCAATATACGTGCCTGTGTTGGACACCATTTCGATTTTACCGATTTGAAATTCCGCTCCTTCGTACAAATGTTTTGAATTTTCATGACTCAGGTAATCACAGATCAAAGGGGCAGGTAGTCCTTTGTAGGTCACCATGCCATCTTCGATGGTATGACTCAGGTCTATTAATTGATCGCGCATATGTCACAGGTACGAAAATGGTGGGAAGTAGTTGGTCAGGTTGATGGCTTAGTGAATTTGAAGTCACTACTCCGTACAAAGGACCTGAAAATGTCTTTAACAAAATCGGGTGGCTGAGCAAGTTTCCTTTTTTTCAAATCAAGCCAGGCGCCATCCATATTGATTATGGCCGCCATCGTTCCGTCTTCTTTTATAAAATTATGCCGGAGGCTCCACCGGGAATAATCTTCACGTGCCGCATATATTTCCACATCAACTGTAATTTGATCCTCCAGCGTAATTTCCCGTCTGAATTGCGCTTCCTCCCTAAAGAGAATTGGTCCAACCTGTAGTTCCTCCATTTTTTCTGTGGTCAATCCTCGTTGGTTCAGATATTTCATCCTCACCATGGCCCCATAATCATAATAAGCGGAATGGCGAAGGTGTCGATTCTGATCAATATCAGACCAACGAATTTGAATGGGAACAATAAATTTATCCACGACTATGGCGTATTCACTTCGTTAAATGGCTCTGTGGAACTGTCTGTCCAGCTCATAGGATAATTCTTATCTAAAAACGCTAATGAATCTTCAGTAAGATACAATGGGCGGAAAGTGTCTATCATTACCGCCAACTCATGCGTTTCCTTGGCACCTATGCTTTTCTCTACAGTGCCAGGGTGTGGTCCATGGGGTAATCCTCCCGGATGTAATGTGAAAGAGCCTCGCTCGATTCCCCTTCTGCTCATAAAATTTCCTTCCGCATAATAGAGCACTTCATCGGAGTCGATATTGCTATGATTGTATGGTGCCGGAATAGCCTGAGGGTGATAGTCGAACAAGCGGGGCACGAAAGAGCAAATGACGAAATTATGCGCCTGGAAAGTTTGATGCACAGGTGGAGGCTGATGGATCCTGCCGGTAATGGGTTCGAAATCGTGAATGGAAAAAGCATACGGCCACAAGAAACCATCCCAACCGACCAGGTCCAATGGGCTGTAATCATAGACATATTGATGGAGGTATCCCTGCTTTTTGATTTTCATTAAGTGTTCACCTTTTTTCGTATCTGTGATTAATTCATGAGGTGGACGAATATCACGCTCACAATAAGGTGAGTGCTCCAGCAATTGTCCCAATTGGTTGCGATACCTTTTTACAGTTTCAACAGGTGACGCGGATTCTACAATCAGCAATCGCAACGGGCCCTCTTCGAATTCAAGTTTGTAGATGACCGTTCGGGGAATGACTATATAATCACCCTGCCGAATGTCCAGTTTTCCAAATTGAGAAATAAGCTGGCCTTTGCCATCGTGGATGTAAAGCACTTCATCGCCTTCCGCATTCTTATAAAAATAATCCATCTTTCGCTGCTTTGGGGAGCAGATGGAAATGGCGCAATCACTATTCATCATCAATACTTTCCTCGATCCTAAATAGTCATCACCAGTAGTCTCCACCTTCGAGGTATTCAAATGCGTTTGCCTCAAAGCATAATCGGAGATCATCTTTGGCCCATACTTTACCGGTTCGTTTACTGCCTTTACCCTTGTAGGCGCGTTTATGTGATAGAGGTTTGAGTAGATTCCGGAGAAACCTTCTGAACTAACCAGCTCTTCTTTATACAAACTGCCGTCTGGCTGACGAAACTGAGTATGTCTTTTGGGTGGAATTTTGCCTAACCGGTGATAGTACATAGGTTTCTGATTTTAAGCGTCTTGGCCTTGTAAAAATACAGTATTTTTAGCTCTGTAAATGTTTTATGCAGTATCATTTAGGGGCAGAAAGTGTGTTTTGGCCATTTTTGGTGTACTTGTCCTTGATTACGTACTTTACGTTACGTAACTTGCGTAACGCACTTAGCGTAATGACCAAATTATGAGAAAGCCATCAAACCCATTTTTGTTATCAGGATACCACAGCCCACTGTATTTCTGTAATAGGGAAGACGAACTCAACTGGCTAATAGATCAGTACAAGAATGAGCGGAACGCTGTAATCCATTCGTGGAGGAGGATTGGGAAGACTGTTTTGCTTCGCCATTTTTTTTACCACCTGGAAAAGACCATGAAAACTGATTGTGTTTTTATTGATTTGTTGGGGACCACAGACTTGCTGGCGGCCAATAAAAAAATTGGAGAGGCAATTGTTCAGAAATTCGGTGATTCGGATACGATTGGAAAAAAAATTTTTAAGTTAATCGGTGCTATGGGTGCTACGCTGGGTATAGATCAATACAACGGAACACCACAACTCACCTTTGCAGTTTCGTCACCACAATTTAATTCAGCCCAATCATTGGATACGGTAGGTAAATTTCTTGCGGAGCGGGAAACACAAATAGTAATTTGTTTGGATGAATTTCAACAGATAGTCAACTACCCGGAAGAGAATAGTGAAGCCGTATTTAGAACCTGGATGCAAAATTTTCCCATGATACGTTTTGTGTTCTCAGGCAGCCATAGACACATGATGACATCGATGTTCAGCGAAAAAGCGCGACCCTTTTACAGGAGTGCGCAAATTTTACCGATAGATACTATTGAGGAAGAAAAGTATAGAAAATTCATTACGACACACTTTGCGAAAAACGGAAAAAAAATTGATGGTGAACTGATTGACAGAATTTTTGCATGGACACGCATGCAAACATATTACGTACAATTGGTATGTAATAAATTATTTGGGAGACAAAGTGCAATGGGTAACGAAATGCTTACTTATATTTTTGAAGAAATTATTCAACAGGAGATTCCGGTTTTCTCATCTTATCAGTCTCTGTTTACGAATTACCAATGGAAAGTCCTGGTTGCCATTGCAAAAGCTGAATATGTCAAAAACCCATTGAGCAGAAGTTTTTCGGATCAGTTTACTCTGGGTGCTGCAAGCTCGGTTAAAACCGCTATCGGTAGTCTTGAAACCAAGGAATTTGTAATTAACCACGATTCCGGGTTGACTATCCATGACACATTGCTTATGCGATGGTTGCAGCAATTATAAAAGCTCGTTTAAGCTGATCACATTTTTGCCCTATCCGGTACCTTGTCAAATAGTTGTACGGCCTGCTGCAATATTTCATTGGTCTCGTTGAAAATAGGATAGAAACTTTCATTGCCCCATATTCTTCTTGCAATGTTCGCTTTCAGAAATAATTCAAACACTTTTTTATTCCTATTGAGGTCATCTCGGTTCGGCTTTACATTATTTCGCTGACCTGCTTTGGCCAATGATTCGTACATGCTGTCAGTAACACGAAACTTTTGCTGAAAGTCTTTAAAGCTCATTTTTTCAAGTTTATCCTTATTTTCCACTGCATAATTAAATGCATACTCCTGGAAGGAATTGGAATTGAACAAGGCATTAAGGTAGGGGCTATTGAGTGAAGTATCCAGGGGGACAAAATAGTCCGGCATAATTCCTCCGCCACCGTATACTGTCCTGCCGTTTAGTGTCAGGTACTTCAGCGAATCATTAAACTTGATGCTATCAGCGTGAAAAAACTCTCCGTGGCGATAACGTTCTACAATATCCTTTGAATATCCTTGTGTATCGTCATAGGGTTTTTGTATAGACCTTCCACTGGGCGTGTAGTATCGTGAAATGGTAAGTCTCAATTCCGACCCGTCATCCAGATCGAAAGGAGATTGGACGAGTCCTTTGCCGTATGATCTCCTGCCAACGATTAAGGCGCGGTCATTGTCTTGTAAAGCACCCGCTACAATTTCAGAAGCGGAAGCGCTTCCCTCATTGATGAGTACGATTAAATCACCGTTTTCGAAATCACCTTTTGCGGATGACATGGCGTCAGAATTGTAGCGTTTATCTTTTCCGTTGGTGAACACAATCTTTTCACCTGCAGGCAAAAAATCGTCAGCCAAATCAATGGCTTGATTCATATATCCTCCCGGATTACCTTGAAGGTCAAGGATTAATTTTATCATGCCTTCATTCTTCAGCTTATCCATTGCCTGACGAAATTCAGCATAGGTAGTCTGAGAGAACCGGCTGACTTTGATGTATCCGATTTTCGGATCGATCATATAGGAAGCATCTACAGATACTTGCGGAATCTTATCGCGAATGATGGTAAATGTGATTGGATTTTGCGCAGTATTTCTTACTACCTCTATTTTTACTTCGGTTCCTTTAGGGCCTTTCAGTTTTTTGGTTACTTCGACATTGCGCAGCCCAATGCCGGCAATATTTTCGCCATCCACTTTCACGATCTTATCTCCGGTGCGCAAGCCAACGGCTTCAGACGGTCCGCCACTAAGCGCGGCTACCACCACTAACGTATCCTGAAAAATATTGAACTCAATTCCAATGCCTTCAAAATTTCCCCTTAAGTCTTCATTGGCAGCTTCGCGATCACGGGCGGGAATGTACGCTGAATGTGGATCCAGCTTGGCCAACATGTGTTGAATGGCATCGTCAACGAGCTCATCCGTTTTGGTTTCATCTACGTATTCTGTTTTAATCAATGAAAGCACTTCACGAAATTTTTGTACATCAGCACCTATGGTATCTCCGGCTTTGTTTGAATTAAGACTGGCGCCAATCAATACACCTCCGGCCAGCCCTATACACAAAATCAAAGGAAGGCGAATCTGATATTTTGAGTTATTTGGTTCATTCATATTTTAAAAAGATCTCGGTTAATTAGACCTAAACGTTTAATTCGAATTCAAAGTTATATACCCTAAAAAGGTGAAAATGGCAAATTATACCCAAATACGGCTATTATGGAAAAATTTTAACCTTGGCCTTCATTTAGGGTATGCCTATATTTACCTGCTGAATGAATAAAACAACATTAAAAGATAAAAAAATCCGTGAACTGGTGGACCAGAATAAGGTGAGGGCATACGTCCTCTATTATTTTGGGGTAAAATTTTATGAATATTCAGAACAGACATTGGAGGAGGTTTGTACTGAAAAAGGGTTGAAATTAGATCAGGTACTGGCAGAACTTGAGTCACCCACTGAAAATTTTCAGGAAAATGATTTGCCACTGATTTCTTATCCCATTGACTTAATTATTGAGTACCTCAAGCACGCACATTTTATTTTTGTAAAGCACAAGCTGCCCTACATAGCCCGTTTGGTGGAAACCTTTAAGGCTGACCATGTTGAGTTTGAATTGGTAGAAAAGGACCTCAAAGAATTGTTCCCCCTGTTCCTGGAGGACTTTATCCATCACATTTACGAAGAAGAAGATACGTTATTCGGATACATTCGGGAGTTGGAAAAGGCTTCAAAGGGAATTAATAACCCTTCTCACCTCTATTACATGCTGGAAAAAAATTCTCTTCAGCGGTTTGCCATGGAACACGAAGCGCATGATGATGAAATGCAGGGAATCAGGAGGATCACCAACAATTATTTTCTTGGTGACCAGGCGCCACTTCATGTCAAAGTTATTTTTTCAGAACTCATAAGCTTTGAAAAGAGCCTCAAGACACATGCCCGCATCGAAAATGAAATTCTTTTTCCGAAAGCAATGATGTTGGAGAATAAGGTGAAGCGGATTTTAGAAGAAAAGATCAAGTTCAACTAATAACACTTTTAATTATCGTTTTGTGGGGCGCATATTGGCTCTTGACTATGGAAAAAAGAGAACAGGCCTGGCCGTAACAGATCCCCTTCAGATTATAGCCACTGCCCTTGAAACCGTAGAGACCAATACACTGATTCATTATTTGAAGAATTATTTTCAGAAGGAACAAGTCGATGAGTTGGTTATTGGCCTTCCTAAAAAAATGGATAACACAGATTCCGACACGGCCCCATTTGTCAGAGAAATAGCGGCTAAAATTCAGACTACCTTTCCTCAACTACCCATTCACTATGTAGATGAAAGATTTACCAGCAAGATTGCTCTGCGGGCCATGATTGATGGAGGAATGAAGAAAAAAGACAGGCGAGAGAAGGGTAACGTAGATAAAATAAGCGCTACCCTTATTCTCCAAAGTTATCTTGAAGCCCGTAGGTAATCAGGGGATATTCATTTCGAACAATTTGAAAATCGTTAAATTTGCTCCCAAAAATTCAGAAAAATGGTTTATCCAATCGTAATGTATGGCGATCCTGTTCTTCGTAAACGAGCAGTTGACATTGAGAAAGATTCTGAAGAAGTAAAAGTGCTGGCTGCGGATATGTTCCAAACCATGCATGCAGCACAGGGAATAGGACTTGCCGCACCTCAAATCGGCAAAAGCGTTCGCATGTTTGTAGTGGATGGAACCGCACTGGAGGATGAACCAGGCATGGAAGATTTCAAAAAAGTGTTTATCAATGCGGAGATCATTGAAGAAGATGAGGTGCACAACGAATTAGAAGAGGGCTGTTTGAGCATTCCGAATATCAGAGAGAAGGTGACGCGTCCTTTTTCCATCAGAATCAAATATTTTGATGAAAACTGGAAAGCCGTTGATGAAGAATATGAGGGAATGAAAGCCCGCATCATCCAGCATGAGTATGATCACATTGAAGGCGTACTGTTTATCGACTACCTCACGCCACTTAAGAAAAGACTTCTCAAGGGCAAACTAAACGATATCAGCAAAGGCGATGTGAATACCGAATATCGCATATTGGCTCCTTTGCGCAAATAGCCATGCATATACAGTCCAGGCTGCCCGATGTAGGCACTTCTATTTTCACCGTTATGTCCAGGATGGCGCAAGAATACAATGCCATAAATTTGTCACAAGGCTTTCCGGATTTTAAGGTGTCGCAACAGCTCATTGATTTAATCTATGAGCATATGAATGCGGGACATAACCAATATGCACCAATGTCAGGGGTGCCCGCGTTGCGAAATATAATTGCTCATGTAATCAAACAATCCTATGGTCACTATATCGACCCGGAGCATGAAGTTACCATTACCGCAGGCGGTACTGAAGCAATCTTTGCTACGATCACAGCGCTGGTAAGTCCGGGAGATGAAGTAATCCTTTTTGACCCATCCTACGACTGTTATGATCCGGCGATTCGCTTAAACGGTGGAATACCAGTCGCCATCAATTTATTGCCACCAGATTTTGCCATTGACTGGGATTTGGTGAAAAGCAAAATTACTTCACGCACCAAAATTATTATGATCAACACGCCACACAATCCAAGTGGCGCTGTATTAACTGAGCATGATTTGAAAACGCTTGAAGAAATTGCTCTTCAACATGGTATTTTGGTTTTGAGTGATGAGGTATACGAACGAATCATATTTGATGGAATGACACATCAAAGTGTGTTGCGCTTTCCGGGTCTCTCATCTCAGCGTATTGCCATTTTTTCGTTTGGAAAAACATTCCACGCCACAGGCTGGAAGGTTGGGTATACCGTGGCGCCAAAGCTGATCTCCAATGAAATACGCAAGGCACACCAGTTTATTACATTTAGTGTAACTACTCCTGTGCAGTTAGCCTTGGCTGATTACATGAATGAGCCCTCACATTATCTTGAGTTGGCAAAATTTTATCAACAGAAGCGAGATTTTTTTCTCGATCAGATTAAAGGATCGGCTTTTCAGCCCCTAGCATGCCATGGTTCTTATTTTCAGTTACTTTCCTATAAAAATGTTTCTGATCGAGGAGATCGTGAGATGGCTGCCTGGCTTACCCGAGAACATAAATTAGCATCCATTCCTGTGTCCGTATTTTATAAAAATGGAACTGACAACCAACTCCTTCGCTTTTGTTTTGCCAAAGGGGAAGATACCTTATCCAGGGCTGGAGAAATATTAAACCTTTTTTAGTTTGGAATTTGTTATCCAGACGTTCTCTATTTGCGCATGGATCGCTTTCTTTGCATGAAAATTAATCGGGCACAATGCAGGATCTCAAGATTACCATAATTCAATCAGATTTACATTGGGAAGATGCAGGGGCCAATTTGGCCATGTTTGAAGAAAAAATATGGCAAATAGGAGAATCTACCGATGTCATTGTGTTGCCGGAAATGTTCACTACGGGCTTTTCTATGTCTGCCTCACGACTGGCAGAACAGATGAACATGCGGACCTTCAAGTGGATGAAACAAATGGCAGATCAAACCGGTGCCCTGATATTGGGAAGTTTTATTGCTCTGGTCCACGATCGTTATTACAACCGTCTGTTGTGGATGGAACCGGGTGGAAATTTTAAGACCTATGATAAAAGGCACCTCTTTCGAATGGCAGAAGAACATCAGGTGTATACCTCTGGCGAGAGTCTTCTTGTAGGACATTGGAAAGGGTGGCGCATTTGTCCGCTCATCTGTTATGATTTACGTTTTCCCGTTTGGAGCCGAAACAAGTGGAACTCAACTTTGCGTAAACCAACCTACGACCTTGCCGTTTACATTGCCAATTGGCCAAAAGTGAGAATAGGAGCATGGGATACACTCCTCAAGGCAAGAGCTATTGAGAATCTATCTTATGTGGTGGGGGTGAACCGTGTTGGATTGGACGGAAAGGGTATAGAATACAATGGGCTTTCAACGATAATCAACCCAAAAGGAGAACCGATATTTTCAGTAGAAGGAATGGAGGCAATTAAAACGGTGGAAATAAGTGGTAACTCGTTGCAGGCTTACCGGGACAAATTTCCTGCCTTTCTGGATGCCGATGACTTCACAGTTGAGGTGGAACCAATTCCGGAAGATTACTAACGGCAAATTTTGATGGTTACCATTTCGGTATCATCGAAATAGCCCTACTTTTGCCACTTCAAAAATGATTTCTGCTTTAGTCAAATCGTTTATTGATTGCTTCCTTGCTAATTGACCTATTATTGAATGACAACTAAGAAAATTTCAAGAGCATTAATTTCAGTCTATTATAAGGATAACCTTGAGCCCATAATCAGAACCCTGGCAGCAGGAGGAGTGGAACTTATTTCAACGGGAGGAACGCAAGAATTTATTGAAAAGTTAGGATTTAACGTGACACCGGTGGAAGCGCTTACCGGATATCCATCGATTTTTGGAGGCAGGGTGAAAACACTACACCCCGTTGTATTTGGAGGTATTTTATACCGCAGGGGTAATTCAAGTGATCAGGCGCAATCTGTCGAATATAAAATTCCTCCAATTGATTTAGTTATTGTAGATCTGTATCCATTTGAAGAAACCGTGGCGAGGGGAGGAGCTGAGAATGAGATTATCGAAAAGATTGATATTGGTGGAATTTCACTGATCCGGGGCGCAGCAAAAAATTATGAAGATGTTTTGATCGTATCCTCAAGAGATCAATATACGGAAGCGCTCAAGTTGATCAGCGATAACAATTGTTCTACAACAATTGAAGGAAGAAGAAGATTTGCCGCGATGGCATTTGATGTTACATCCCACTATGACACGGCAATTTTTAACTATTTCAATCAAAAAGAAAAAACTGAAAGCTTCAAAATAAGCTTTCGGCAGGGCAAGGTATTACGTTATGGAGAAAATCCTCATCAGCAGGCCGTGTATTATGGAGCGCTTGATAAGTTGTTTGAAAAACTGAATGGTAAAGAGCTGTCCTATAACAACCTGGTTGATATTGATGCTGCATTGCATTTGCTCAATGAATTCAGTGAAGAAATTGCATTCGTTATTATCAAACACACCAATGCGTGTGGTGTAGCAACCGGAAGTAATGTAAAAGAGGCTTACGAAAAAGCGCTGCAAGCAGATCCTGTTTCCGCTTTTGGCGGAATACTGGCAGCCAATCACACCATTGACATATCCGCAGCGCAAGAAATAAACAAATTGTTTTTTGAAATTTTAATTGCGCCTGATTATACGCCAGAGGCTTTGGAATTGCTAAAGTCGAAAAAGAATAGAAATATTCTGAGACAAAAGGAAAATTTGAAAGTTGAGCTTCAGTACAAAAGCCTGTTGGGCGGTGTGATATCGCAGGACTTTGACAATAAAACCGATGCCGAATCTGACTTGACCTTTGTGACAAAAAAGAAACCCACGAACAAGGAAGTGAAGGCCATGTTATTTGCTGGTAAAATCGCAAAACATACCAAATCCAATACGATCGTATTAGCCGTTGATGGCCAAATGCTGGCTAGTGGTGTGGGACAGACATCGCGGGTAGATGCCTTAACACAGGCAATAGCCAAAGCCAAAGGTTTTGGTTTTGATTTGAAGGGAGCAGCAATGGCTTCGGATGCTTTTTTCCCTTTTCCCGATTGTGTTGAGATCGCCCATCAAGAAGGCATCCGGGTTGTTATTCAACCAGGTGGATCAATAAAGGATCAGGACTCCATTGACTTTTGTGAAAACCATGATATGTGCATGGTAGTAACAGGCTTTCGACATTTTAAGCACTAGACTGTTCACTTGTAAGTTTTCACTTGAATAAACATTAAAATCAAGGTTATAATTGTGTAATTTTGGCCTCTTATTCATAGATATAAGAATATAAATGGGACTTTTTGACTTCTTCACCAGCGACATCGCCATTGATTTGGGTACCGCAAACACCCTCATCATCCACAAGGACAAAATTGTGGTGGATGAGCCTTCAATCATAGCTATTGATAAAACAACCAATAAGGTGCTGGCAATAGGCCGCGAGGCTATGCAAATGCATGAGAAGACCCACGATAATATCAAAACCATACGTCCACTGAAAGAAGGAGTAATTGCTGATTTCCATGCTGCCGAAATGATGATTCGCGGCATGATCAAACTAATTGATACAGGCAAGCGGCTTTTTCCACCTTCATTGAGAATGGTAATCTGTATTCCATCCGGCATCACAGAGGTGGAAAAGCGTGCTGTTCGCGACTCGGCAGAACATGCCAACGCCAAAGAAGTATACATGATCCATGAGCCTATTGCAGCGGCAATTGGTATTGGTATAGATATAGAACAACCAGTGGGCAACATGATTGTAGACATTGGTGGTGGCACTACAGATATCGCTGTGATCGCACTCTCCGGAATTGTTTGCGACCAATCGATCAGGATTGCCGGTGATACTTTCAACAGAGATATACTGGATTACATGAGAAGGCAACACAATCTTTTGATAGGAGAGCGATCCGCAGAGCGTGTGAAAATAGAAGTAGGATCAGCCCTTACCGAATTAGATGATGGCCCTGACGATTATGAAATTCGTGGACGTGACCTGATGACTGGAATACCCAAGACAATAAAAATATCATATTCGGAAGTAGCATTTGCACTGGACAAATCTATCTCAAAACTGGAGGAGGCCGTATTGAAAGCACTTGAAATTTCACCCCCGGAATTGTCAGCTGATATTTACGAAAGAGGTATTTACCTTACTGGAGGAGGTGCCTTGCTTCGTGGATTGGATAAACGACTAGCCCTGAAAACAAAACTTCCTATACATGTAGCCGATGATCCGCTTCGCGCGGTAGTAAGAGGTACCGGGCAAGCGTTGAAAAATCTGAACCATTTCAAATCTGTATTGATGACCTGATTTCATGGAAAGGCTCTTTTACTTTTTCTATCAGTATAGGGCTTTCTTTATTTTCCTGGCTTTGGAATTCTTCGCGGCCTGGTTGATCGTTCAAAATAATCAGTACCAGAGCACCAAGTTTTTCAACTCATCCAATAGCCTGGTGGCTAATGTTGTGGGCACAACGCACGGGGTCAAGGAGTATTTCTCGCTGAGAAGAATAAATGCAGAACTCGCCACTGAGAATGCTTCGCTCAGAACTCAGCTTGAGAGAAGAAACCAAAGCCTTTACTCCCTTGATGTTAGAGAAATCAAAGATCCTGACATCATCAATCGATTTGACTATGTGAGCGCAAAAGTTGTTAACAACTCCGTTGAGCGATTCCGCAATTTTATTACGATCAACAAAGGAGAAAAGGACGGGTTGGCTCCGGGAATGGCCGTTATCAGTACAGCTGGTGCTGTGGGTAAAGTAAAATCTGTTTCGGATCATTATGCAGTGCTCATCTCCCTATTGAATACAGATGAATACACTTCTGTGGTAATTAAACGAACTAACAATATTGGATCCGTGAATTGGGATGGCCGTGAGCCAATGTATTCTAATCTTAATTTTATTCCCCGGCATGCCAATCCAAGTGTTGGCGATTCAATTGTAACTTCCGGGTACAATGCAGTTTTTCCTGAGGGCATCCTGGTTGGTGTGATCCGTAATGTAAATCTTGGGCCGGAAGCACAATTTTACGATATCCAGGTGCAATTGGCACAAGACTTTAACCGATTGGCATTTGTTGAGGTCATTCGCAGCAATCTCAAAGATGAAAAGGATTCATTGGAACAAGTAACTATAGGAAATCCAAAATGAGCAGATCAGGCAGTTGGTACTTTTTTTCCTTTTTTATATACCTGATCTTTCAGGTTGTGCTCATGAAGAACCTCGTGTTGTTCAATACCGCATTTTGTTTCATTTATATTGCTTTTATCTTGCTTTTGCCTATTGAAATGAACAATTTATTGTTGATGGCAGTGGCTTTCGCGATGGGGTTTCTGGTGGATGTGTTTTACGACAGCCTCGGCTTACATACCTCCACGTTGGTATTGGTGGCCTTTCTAAGAAATTATTGGTTGATGCGAATAACACCGCAGGGTGGGTATGATGCGGGTGAAGGACCTACCCTTGGCGCCAATGGTCTTCAATGGTTTGTGGTTTACAGCCTTCCCATCATTTTTATTCATCACAGCGCCCTTTTTTTTATTGAAGCCGGAGGATTCGGATTACCCGTTTATACTTTTACAAAAATTTTTTTTAGTACTATCTTTACTTTCTTTACACTGCTGTTGGTGCAGTATCTGGTGCCAGGCCAACGAAGATCATGAACGAAGGGCGGAAAGAAATAATACAGATCATATTCATTCTCACGGGACTCGTTTTCCTGGTCAAGTTATTTTCTATTCAGGTACTTGATAATCGCTATGCGGAACTGGCGGATAGTAATGCCATCCTGAGGGAAGTTGAATATCCGTTTCGCGGACTCATTTATGATAGAAACGGTAAGTTGATTGTGTACAATACACCTGAGTTTGACATATTCATTATTAGCAAAGAAGTAGTCGGGTTTGACTCCGCCAAGTTTTGTAGTGTCTTTGAAATGTCAAGGGAAGAGCTACGCCGAAAATTCAAAGAGACAAGAGCCCGAAAAGAATATTCTCCCTATAAGCCTACCCTATTTGTCGACAGGCTATCCAATACAGAGTTTGCTAAAGTGCAGGATCATCTGGATGAGTTTTCAGGTCTTTATGTTCAGGCCCGAACTACACGATCTTACTCAACCAGTGCGCTGGCCAATGCCCTGGGTTATGTAAGCGAAATATCGAAAGATCAACTGGCAAGGGATGAATCAAAAATTTATCGGCAAGGCGATTATGTCGGACAAAGCGGAATTGAAGCTTATTATGAAGAACAACTTCGTGGAAAGAGAGGGGTAAGATTTAAATTGAGAAATGTTCGTGGGATTGAGAAGGGTTCTTTTAAAAATGGTGAGTTTGATACATTATCCGTGCCGGGAAATGATCTGGTAAGCAGTATTGACATCGAATTGCAGCAATATGGTGAGTACCTTATGAAGGGTAAGTCAGGGAGTATCGTTGCAATTGAGCCAGCTACAGGGGAAATTCTTACTTTGGTTTCGGGGCCATCCTACGATCCGAATTTACTGACGGGCAGAAACTACAGTTCCAATTTTGTGCTTATCAGCAACGATACGAACAAACCGCTTTTTACCAGACCGTTGATGGCACAATATCGCCCGGGGTCAATTTTTAAAATTGCTCAGGCCATGACTGCACTTCAGGAAGGTGTAATAAAGCCGGAAACAAGAATTTATTGTGATCGCTCAATCATTGGATGTCATGGAAATCATACCAATGAAGATCTGAGGGGTGCAATTACCAACTCTTGTAACCCCTATTTTCATGGGGTGTTGCGGAGGATGCTGAATAAGGGAGTATCGGATAATCCCTATGAAGACACAAGAATAGGTCTGGAGGAGTGGAACAAACACATCAGAAGTTTCGGGTTTGGGGAAAACCTGGGCGTTGATCTTCCGAATGAAAAAGGCGGATTAATTCCAACACCTGCCTATTACGATAGGGCTTACAATAACAAACCCTGGAAATTCTCTAATATATATTCCTTGGCAATTGGCGAAGGAGAGAATCTTGTTGTCCCCATGCAAATGGCAAACTTCGCGGCAATAGTTGCCAACCGAGGATTTTACTACAGACCGCATTTGATCAAGTCGATTGGTGAATCAGAACCTTTGCCAACTTATCGTGAGAAAGTATATACAACGATAGATCCGTCTTATTTTGAAATAGCGGTTGATGCCATGGAGCAAGTAGTTACATCGGGAACGGGTCAATATCGTGCCAAGCTTCAGGATATCATTGTTTGTGGAAAAACAGGAACTGTTCAGAACGATCCGTTACCGGATCATTCTGTCTTTATCGCATTTGCTCCAAAAGATAACCCGAAAATTACCGTTTCGGTATATGTGGAAGACGCGGGACAAGGAGCCAGGGCCGCAGCATCGATTGCCAGTCTAATAATTGAGAAATACCTGATAGGTGAAACTAAAAGGCCCCATATTGAACAATATGTTTTAGATGGTCATTTTTTGTATTGAGAAGGAGCAGTGACATATCTGGAAGTTTGGATTGGGCAACCATCCTAATCTATTTGGCTCTGGTCTTGCTAGGGTGGTTTAATATCTATGCCGCTGTTTATGATGAAACAGTAAGTCAATCCATTTGGGATTTGTCCCTCAATTCAGGAAGACAGTTACTATTCATTGCCGCTACGATCGTGATTGTCACGGGCATCATCATCATCGATATGCGCTTCTATGAAGCTTTTGCCTACCTGGCATATGGTGTCATTTTATTTCTGTTGCTCCTGGTTCCCTTGATTGGTAAAGAAGTAGGCGGAAACAAGGCATGGATTGGAATAGGATCATTCGGTGGACAGCCTTCCGAATTTGCAAAATTTATTACAGCGCTTGCCGTGGCAAAAATGATTGGTTCGGTAGGATTCAGGATGGACAAGTTGCGCAATCAGGCAATTCTCTTCGTCATGATTGGATTGCCAATAGTGTTAATTCTATTTCAAAAGGATACAGGCACTGCGCTGGTTTTTACCTCATTCATTTTTGTGTTTTTTCGGGAGGGTATGTCTCCGTTCCTGATGATAGTTGGTATTTGCGGTGCCTTTACATTTATCCTCACACTCCTTGTTCCAAACCAGCTTTATTTGCATGCTGGGATAGCAATTGCCCTTGTATTGTTGATTGCTCTGGGTAAGAAAAAATTGAAACGGATTACCATTCTAACCGTTGGGGCAGTCATTATTATGGGTGTGATTGAAAGCGTTGATTATGTGATCACCGATGTATTGAAACCCCATCAACAAAACAGAATAAAGGCACTGATCAATCCGGATGCGGATCCGCTTGGATATGGTTGGAATGTAACGCAATCAAAAATTGCCATTGGCAGCGGAGGGTTTTTGGGTAAAGGCTTTTTAAAAGGGACGCAAACAAAATTTGATTTTGTGCCTGAACAAAGTACCGATTTTATCTTCTGCACGATTGGAGAAGAGTGGGGATGGCTGGGAAGTTTTGTTGTAATTGTATTATTCATGGCTTTGCTCTTGCGTGTCATCTTTATTGCGGAGCGACAAAAAAGCCGATTCGCACGAGCATACGGTTATTCGGCAGTCAGTATTTTTTTCTTTCATTTCGCCATTAATATAGGAATGACAGTCGGATTGTTTCCTGTGATTGGGATTCCCCTTCCATTTTTTAGCTATGGTGGATCGGCCTTATGGAGTTTTTCTATTTTGCTGTTTATCCTCTTGAAATTGGATGCACACCGCGGGCAGGTGCTTCAGCGTTTATAGTATCAACTGAAACGCATCGTCAACAACTCGATAAATTCTTCATACTCTTCAGATTCTCGGTCCCAGTGGGGATAATGCGCGTCCAGGTAGCTTGCCGCTTCATCGTAGGAATTGAGATCATCAATTTTAATAATGGCATTATTGAATTGATCAAAATCACCATTGAAAAGTATTTTGGTGAACATGAACTTTTGGTTAATGGTTAACCTGTTTTTCAAATGTTTGATTTTTTGAAAGTCGTCAGCTATGGTCGTGATGGGTTCTTTTTGGAGTTGTTCATTAACTATGATGCGAGACGTATTGGCCGCCTGTGATTCTGGAACTGGAGCCGCGGATTCCTTTTCATAAAGACCATCAATACGCAGCGGATGGATTTTACTCAATTCCATGATATAGGGATCAACGTCTTCAGGCGTAAAATTTACTTCCTCAAGAATCTGATCAAGAAGCGCAAATGCTTCATTTCCCGATAAGGTCTCTAGTCCCTTTTCCTCGAGGTGTTGAATAAGTTTGTTAAGTGGCCGTTGGTTTATTTTTGTGTACTTGATTTCATTCTTCAACTCACTTACCCTGATCGTTCCCTTCCCATGCTTGTCCAATGTGTCAGAATAAAAATCGTACGGATCCAAAATCAGGTAAACCGTAAGGCTCACACTCTTCTTCAGAATAGGAAGAAAGTGATCCTTTGCAATCGCAATGTTGTTGGAAAGTATATTTTGAAAATGAGCCAACGCTTCCTTGACCTCCTTAGACTCATAATCAAAATAGGGGTTTTTAAATTTTTGTGTTTCTTGTTTCCACGCCTTTAGTAATTCTCGAATGACAAAAAGGTTGATTTGCCGTGGTTCGCAAAGTGTCAATATCTCCTGACCGCTGATTTTTTGTTTTTTAGCGAAAAACGAATCGACGATTTTAGAAGCAAATGCCGTGCTGTACTCCTCCAGCGCGCTTAAACTGATCTTTTCGTCCATCGTTTTAAGGATTCACTTTAAATGGCTTTCTTGTAAAACGCTGGCTAATCCCATACGTTGCCCTGATGGTAAAGATAGTAATAGAAAACCTCGACAAAAAAGAACTTGAGGTCAACAATGACGCTCGATCCGTATTAAATTACTTGCAAGACAATTTTGTGGATTGGATGCATGCCTGTGGAGGCAAGGGCCGATGTACAACATGCAAAATGGAAGTGGTACAAGGAGCAGAAAATCTTACGAAACCTACCACTGCGGAGCTTAAATACCACCAGACGGGAGAACTTCTCGATAATGAGAGATTAACATGCCAGGTCAGCCTGGTAGGCGACATACTCATCAGGGTGCCTGAATCGGGCAAAATGCCACACTTAACCTACACCGATTAGCGCAATCGGAACAGGCAAGTGAAGAATCAAACGTTTAAATTTGACGCATGTTTGTAGAGCAAAATCTGAATACCAAAAATCGAAACGCAAAAGTCGGGTGGATTGAAGTCATTAGTGGTTGCATGTTTTCGGGGAAAACAGAAGAGCTTATCAGAAGGGTAAACCGTGCCTTGATTGCAAAACAGAAAGTGGAAATTTTTAAACCCAGGCTAGACAGTCGTTACCATACCACAAATGTTGTATCGCACAACGATCGTAAAGTAAAGTCAACAGCGGTTGACTTTGCCAATGATATTCTCTTGCTTTCAGGAAACTGCCATGTTGTAGGTATTGATGAAGCTCAGTTTTTTGATGAAGAAATAGTATCTGTTTGCAACCAGCTTGCCAACCAGGGCAAGCGCGTAATAGTCACCGGGCTTGATATGGACTTTGAAGGCAAACCATTTGGACCGATGCCTAATTTGTTGGCTGTAGCCGAGTTTGTTACAAAGCTTCATGCTATTTGTGCTCAAACAGGTGACCTTGCCTCATTCTCCTATCGCCTATCCGGTGATGCGGAGAGGGTAAAAATTGGAGAAAAAGAATTATACGAGGCTCGCAGTAGAGCTGCATTTGTAGAAGGAATGAAAAAATCAAGAGGATGAAGTCTTTTTCTCTGGTACTGTGTTTGCTGTGTGCACATTTGATTTGTATTTCCCAGGAGAATATTCCACGAGGCACATGGCGACTCCATCTATCCTTCAATGACCTTGATCATTTGGCGATTTCAAATGACCGTGTCTTTGCCGCTACCGAAATCGGGTTGTTACTAGTTGATAAAGCAGAACAAGAGATCACATCAATAACAAAAATTGATGGGTTAAGCAGTATGCCTATTACAACCCTCGCATTTGATGATTCATCAAATAAACTTATGGTGGGTCATGAAAACGGATTGGTTTCAATCTTACAGGAGAATACACTTCGGGAGTTTAATGCCTTGGCCATCGCTACTTCCATTTCCGGATCGCGGAGGATAAGTCATATTTCAGTGGATGGCTCTATAGCCTACATTTCAACTGACTTTGGCGTTGCGGTTTTTGATTTAACTAAAGAGCAAATTATTGAAACCTACCGGGACTTAGGCGAGGCTGGGGAGCAATTGGTAATTTATGAATCGGTAGTTTTTGAGGACTCTCTCTTTCTGGCTACCGCTAAGGGAGTGCTGGCAGGGTCGCTAACCGGATCAACGAACCTCTTAGACTTCAGAAGCTGGAAGCGATACAATTCAGGAACTTTCGATACGAAGATCGAATCAATTACCGTGTTTGATGGTAGTCTTTACGCAGCAATTGATCAAAGTGGAATTTACAGGTTAAGCGGTGGAATCTGGAATCAATTGCCTTTTTTGCATAATGAAGAGATAAGAATGATACGCGGAACTCAAAATAGTCTGATCATAACCACCGGTGAGGGCGTCTGGATTTCTGACGCTGCCAATGTGAGCCAAATCGGATCCACTACGATTTCTGATCCGGATGCAGCGATAGGAGAAAATAACGGATCCGTATGGATTGCCGATGGCCAAAATGGTTTGCTCTTATTTACTAATGAAAACCTGACAAGTATTAAACCCAATGGACCATCGAATAACGGCCACTGGAATGTATTTAGTTCCGAGCAGGAAACGATCAGCCTCAAAGGGGGGTATTCCACGAGCCTGAATCCGCTAGGAACGGATGGCCTTGTTGATCGATTTGAAAATGGACAATGGGAATCACTTACAAATCAACTGACAACAGATGTCGTTGACTATGCTCACACAATAACCGGAAGATATTTTGCTACTTTTGGTGCCGGATTAGAAAAATTGGATGAAAATGGCTCATTGATTTTTAATCAATCCAATAGTCCTTTGGCGGTCAATGATCCTGTTGAGCAGTTGATATTGATCTCTTCTGTTGAATCTGTTCCACAAGGACTGTGGGTAATGAACTACAAAGCCGTGCAACCCCTGCATTTCTTATCCAACGGGCTTACCTGGAGTTCTTTTTCGGTACCTCATCCACTCGCCTCTTTTGCTGTGGACCTGTTGGTTGACCGATCGGAAAATATCTGGATGGTAATAGATCCGAATCGGGGTGGAGGCATCGTTGTGTTTAATAGCGTTTCAGGCCAAGCCAAATACCTGAACAACACCGCAGGAATGGGTGGCCTACCTACGGCTGTGGTTCACTCAATAGCTAGCGACAGAGAAGGACAGGTATGGGTGGGAACCAGGGAAGGGGTTGCCTATTTTACCAACACACAAAATATTCTTGCAAATAGTATAGACGCATCAAGGCCAATTTTTGAAAATCGTTTCCTTCTTCGCGATGAAATAGTTACATCGATAGCCGTTGATGGCGGCAATCGAAAATGGCTGGGCACTCCCAATGGCGTCTGGTTGTTTAACTCCACGGGCGAAGAGTTGATTTATAATTTCACCACTGAGAATAGTCCCTTACCGTCCGATGAAATTGTAAACATCTCCATAAATCAAAGCAGCGGGGAGGTTTTCATTGTCACATCCAGCGGGCTAGCCTCATTCAGATCGGATGCAACGGAGAGCCAGGCGGCATTTGTTGATGTAAAAATCTTTCCAAACCCTGTAGTTCCCAACTACACCGGAATAATTTCAATCGATGGATTGTACACTGATGCCATTGTAAAAATAACGGATATCGCAGGAAGATTAGTTTGGCAGACCCAGGCAATCGGCGGTACGGCTACCTGGAATGCAAGACAGCTGAATGGCAACCGTGTAGGCACAGGAATGTATATGGTGTTTGCAACCGCTGAAGATGGATCGGAGAGGCATGTTGGCAAGATTGCCGTAATAGAATAATGCTCCACAAAACAAAAGGTATTGTATTCCGCTTCACTCCATATGGGGAAACCTCCATTATCGTGACTATCTTTACATCTTCTTTCGGGCTACAAAGCTATATTGTAAATAGCGTAAGGTCAAAGTCGGGAAAAGCTAAGATAGCACTATACCAACCCCTGACCTTACTGGATTTAGTAGTATACCACAAGGAAAACGCCGGCATTTTGAGAATAAAAGAGGTCGGCTGCCATTATGCCTACAGCGCTTTGCAAACCGATCCGATCAAATCAAGCCTTGGCTTGTTTATTTGTGAAGTGTTGAACAAAACGGTAAAGGAGCAAACACACGCAGTTGAATTATGTGATTTTATTTTTGATTCTTTAATTTCTTTGGATGGACAACCCCATCCTGAAAACTTTCACCTGATTTTTTTGATTAAGCTAAGTAAGCACCTCGGTTTTGGGCCTTTTGCCAAGGAGGAGTTAAGTCATTGGTTGCTTAGCGATAATGAACAGCAACTGCTTGATGAATTATTGAAAGCTCAGTATGGCACTTTCATAAGAATGAAAAGTGAGCAACGAAGAAGCATATTGGATGCGTTGATAAAATTTTATGGAAGCCATATAGATAGTATGGGCACAATCCGATCTGTTCAGGTGCTGCGGGAAGTTTTGAACTAGACATTTCCCACTTCCAGCCGAAAGCCAACGCCGTGGTAGTTGGCAATTTGAACGGTGGAATCCTGCTTAAGCGATTTTCTTAATCTGGAGATAAATACATCCAGGCTTCTGCCCATAAAATAATCGTCATCCCCCCAGATTAGTTTCAAGATTTCTTCACGTTTCAATACTCGGTTTTTGTTAGCGCAAAGTAACTTGAGCACTTCCGCTTCTTTATGGGTAAGTGATTTTGTGCCACTGGGATGAACAAGTATCAGGCTCTTGCAATCAAATGTATATTCTCCAATGTGAAAAGTTTCATCGAGTTGTCCGTTCGATCTTCGCAGAAAAACTTCAATCCGGCACAAGAGTTCATCCATGCTGAATGGCTTCACGATATAGTCGTCTCCTCCGCTTTGGAATCCCGCCAGTTTATCCTCAATCATATTTTTAGCCGTCACAAAGAGGATGGGAATGTTTTTATTTTTTGACCGGATGGCCTGAGCCAGCGAAAAACCATCTTTCTTTGGCAACATGATGTCAAGAATGCACAAATTAAACTCCTCCAGTTCAAATTGCGTTTGAGCTTGTTCACCGTCTGTACACAACGTTACCTGATAGTTCTTATGGGCAAGATTATCCTTTATTACAAAGCCTAATCCGGGGTCATCCTCAACCAATAGTATTCGTGCACTCATGCTAAAGGAAGAAATATTTTAAACGTTGAGCCTTTGTTTATTTCACTTTCCAGCGACACACGACCCTGGTGTGTCTCCACAATCAATTTTACATAATGTAAACCCAGTCCAAATCCTTTCACATCGTGGATATTGCCTGTCGGTACGCGATAAAATCTATGGAAAACTTTTTTGAGATTGGTTGAGGCGATGCCAATGCCGTTGTCATTCACCTCAATACAAAACTGGTTCCCCTGATTGTAAGTTCTTATTTTAACATGAGGAGACTGCCGATTGTACTTAACTGCATTATCTATCAGGTTGGAAATGACGTTTGTAATATGAAGTTTGTCTACATAAAGTGATGTCTTGCTTGCTTCTGGCTGTACATCAATCTGAATTTTTTGATCAACCAGTGCTATAGAATATTGTTGAACCGCTTCTTTAATCAAATCATTACCATCAACGGTTTCTTTATTAAGTTCAATTTTCTTTTCTTCAATACGTGCCATTTGAAGCACGCGCTCTACCTGTTGTTTAAGGCGGCTTGTTTCGTTTTGAATGACTGAAGCGTATTTTAATAGCCGCTCCGGTTCTTTTAAAATTTGGGGATCCCTCAGCACTTCACCGGATAGGGCAATAGTTGATATGGGAGTTTTAAACTCGTGTGTCATATTATTGATAAAGTCTTTTTGAATTTCTGACAATCGCCTTTGTTTCAAAATGACAAAAAGTGTGTAAACGAAAAAGAAAATAACAATGAGAAGCACCGCTGATGAAAATCCCCAAATTCCCATTTGACTAGTCAGATTAGCCTGAAGTGAGGGAAATTGTACGCCAAAATAGTAGCCCTCATATTTCCATGCTGGTAAATCTTTATTATTTACAAGAGCCTTGTTTTGCTTTGCTGAGATAAAATTACCGTAAAGCATACAACGGTCGCTGCAGTCGTAAATGCCATATTCGAAATCAGCAGTGATGTTTCTCTTTTCGAATTCAGTGATCAGCAGAAACTCTAATAAATTCACATCAATTACTCCGTTGACAGCTACCACAAAATAATTGGTGGATAGTTGATTAACAGGGTTGTTGGCAGGGGAAGGCGTATTGTTAATTTCAAAAATTTTGAATGCTACATTTCTCAGCGCAGCATCTACATCACGATTGAATTGGTTCTCGTGGATATCGAAAGCCCGTCTCACCCAATAAATCTGGGTAACTGCTATACCAACAATACTGATGGCAGCTAAAACAATGATTATTCTTAACGTATTCCTGCTCACTTTACAAAGTTAACCTGTATTTATAGCCGATATAAAGTTTAACAAGTCGTTAACACTTATTGCCAGATCGTTAACAAGCCCAATTGGTCTTAATAACGATGTTTGTAACGAACAATCTGGGGAACAAGTTAAAAATTTGAGTATTTTTGAACTTCAGGTTGGGCAAATGAGTTTAACCTTTAAAACCTAAAGAAATGAGAAATTTAGTGGTATTTGCGATTTTTTTCCTGGCTTCGATAGCCAGTTTTGCTCAGGTATCAGCATCTGCCGGCAATGGCGGATCTTCAGCTGATATGGCTGTTTTTGAATGGGAAGCTACCGTTCATGATTTTGGAAAAATCAAACAAAACGTTCCGGCTACCCACGAATTCAAATTTACCAACTCTGGCAAAACGCCTTTGGTAATTACTAATGTTCAGGCTTCCTGTGGTTGCACTACACCGGCATATTCAAAAGAACCTATTCCTCCCGGTGGACAAGGTTTTATCAAAGCAACTTACAATGCGGCCAGCATGGGTGGCTTTAATAAATCAATAACTGTAATGGCCAACGTTGAAAGTGGCTTTAAGCAACTTTCAATTAAAGGCGAAGTTGTTTCTGAATAGTGTAGAATAATTGAAATTGTAAGAAATGGCGATAGTGTAAACTATCGCCTTTTTTTGTGCTCACACTTTATCGTGTCTGTCAATAATGTGTTGACTGATTAGCTTATAGATGGCAACCAGAGATTCATCTGTTTTCAAAAAATCCATATGCTTATCTAATATTTCAAAATCGCCTCGTATAGCGGGACCCGTTTGGGCATTATCAGGCCCGATTTCCAATCCCTTGCTCATTGTTTCTGCAATGAGAGGTTTCAAAAGATCGAAACTTAAATTGTTTTGGTTAAGCAAATCCTGACTGATGGTAAGCATGTGGTTGGTAAAATTGGAGGCAAACACGGCGGCTACATGCAAGGCCTTTCTTTCATCCGATTCTATGGGATGTACCTCATCACTGATGGCGTTGGCCATTTCCATTAATGCTTCTTCTGCCCCGAGAGTTTCACTTTCAATGAAGATGGGAACCTTTGAAAAATCTATTTTCTTGGATTTGGAGAAAGTCTGAAGGGGATAAAAAACACCGATATGTGGTGTTGCGGCATATCCAAGGATACTTAATGGCTGGCTTCCCGATGTGTGGGCCAGTATAGCATCGTCGGGAAGTATAATCTCCTGTGCAACGGATCGGATAGCGTCATCGGCAATGGCAATGATGAATATTCTTGACGGGCTGGTAGAAAAATCCAAAGTTGGTTTTACTTCTGCCTGGTATAATCGGCTGGTGAGTTCCCTGGCGCTTCGCGGATTGCGACTATAAACCTCCTTGACTACATAGCCAATATTGTCAAGGGCCGGTGCCAGATGCCAGGCCAGGTTGCCGGCTCCAATGAATGAAATAGGTTGTGTTGCCATTCGGGTTAAAATTACTCAAATAGCTGACCAAAATCACCTCGGTTTAGTGCTGCGCTTCCTACATTGCACGCCTAAAAATTCACAGAATGACCAGCCAATACGTATCTGCCGAAGAAGCAATAAAATCCATTCGAACAGGAGACCGGGTATTTATTCACGGAAGCGCTGCCACGCCCCATCATCTATTGAAAGCGCTGGAAGGAAGGGCATCGGAACTTAAAAATGTTGAGTTGATTGCGGTGAGTACATTAGGAAAGCTTGCCCTGGCCGACCCTGCCTATGGGGGAAGCTTTTACTTCAATTCATTGTTTGTCTCAGACAACATTCGGGAAGCCATCAATTCCGATCGGGGAGAATATATTCCTGTTTTCTTAAGCGAAATTAATAAGTTGTTTGAAAAAGGGATTCTAAATCTTGACGTGGTCCTGATTCACGTATCGCCACCGGACAAACATGGTTATTGTTCTTTGGGTGTGTCTGTTGATGTTGCCCGCTCCGCAGTGTTTCATGCGAAAAAGGTTATCGCTCAGGTGAACCCCAATATGCCGCGTACTCACGGGGACAGCTTTATCCATGTAAATAAAATTGATGCCTTGGTTGAGTGCAATGATTCGTTGCCAGAGGTTTTCTATAAGTCAAGAATTACCGAAACGGATAAAATCATTGGGAAGTATTGCGCTGAATTGATTGAAGACCGTTCAACGCTGCAAATGGGGATTGGTTGTATTCCGGATGCCGTATTACAAAGCCTCGATCATTGCAAAGATTTGGGCATACACACCGAAATGTTTTCCGATGGAGTTATTGATTTGTTGAAAAAAGGAGTGATTACCAATCGGTACAAAAAGAAACATCCTGATAAAATAGTGTCTGCGTTTGCAATTGGGTCAAATGCCCTTTACGATTTTATTGATGATAATCCAGAGTTCCAGTTTTTGGAAGCAGACTATGTGAATGACGGGCGTATTATCCGCTCAAATCCCAAGGTGGTGGCAATAAATAGTGCACTTGAAATTGACCTTACGGGGCAGGTTTGCTCAGATTCGATTGGCACATACCAATATTCAGGTGTGGGAGGGCAAATGGATTTTATCAGGGGAGCATCATTATCGGAAGGCGGAAAACCCATTATAGCATTGCGTTCAGCCACCCGCAAAGGAGAATCCAAGATTGTTCCGTTCTTGAAGCAAGGCGCGGGCGTAGTGACTACCAGAGCGCATATCCACTATGTGATTACAGAATACGGAGTGGCTTACTTGTATGGAAAAAATCTTCACCAACGTGCACTAGCCCTTGTGAAGATTGCTCACCCTGACCACCGGGATGCCCTTGAACAGCAAATAATTGAAAGGTTTGGTGTCAAGAATTATTTTGTCGGTTAATTTTTTCGGCATTGCTACTGAGAATTAGGTTAAAAGAACATCGGAAATATTTTTGAACCAATTAAAGGGTTAAATTGAAATTACCTTGAAAAAGTTAATTTCAATTTTGATTTTCATCGGATGCTGGTCGTGCACCGATCCACTGGATGAAGAGGTCGACTGCAGTACCTTGCGTCTCATGCTAGTGAATAGAATTAATCCCACCACCTGTTCTCCGCCCAATGGAGAAATTCAAGTTACCGTAATGGGTGGGATCAAACCTTATCGCTTTCGCATCAATAATTCGCCCGAACAAGCGGATAGTTCATTTTTTAATTTAACAGGCGGTACATACAATTTAACAGTTGGAGATGCAGCGCAATGCGAACAAACTTTAGAAGTAAGTCTTTCAAACTTTAATTCTACTTTAAGTGGTACCGCTGAGGTAACCGAAGATACGGATTGCTTTGTGGGAAATGGCTCGGTCACGATTTCACCACTGGGTGGACAGCCTCCTTACCAACTAAAGTTTCGGAATTCAATTGTTGACAATTCCTTTACAATTTTAAATCTAGAGAATGGATTGCATGAGGTTACAATTATAGATGATCAACAATGCGAATTTGTGCTGGCCGTTAATATTCCAGAAGGAAAAACAAATACAAGTTGGTTGGCCGACATAAAACCGATTATTGATACAAGTTGCGCGAAAGCGACATGTCATGTAGCCGGCACCGGCAGAGCTGATTTAAGTAAATTTGATAACGTGCAACAGTTGGCCGCTGAGATAAAAACAAGAACTCAGAACAAATCCATGCCGTTTGATGAGCCATTACCAGCGGAGCAAATACAACTCATTGCCTGCTGGGTAGATGATGGTGCGCCCAACAATTGATTCAGACGCTAACCTTGAACAAAGCAGTCAATTTCTCCACGGTGTAATCAATTTCTTCAGACTTGGTATACTTGCTAAATGAAAACCGGACAGCGCCTCGCTTTGATCCGGGGTAAAGGGCATTCAACACATGCGATCCCGTGGACGCTCCACTGGAGCAGGCACTTCCCCCGGATGCCGATATACCTTCAAGGTCAAGGTTAAATAATAACATTTCATTTTCCTCAGATTCAGGAAAACTCACATTGAGAACGGTATAAAGGCTTTTCTCCAAGTCTTCGGATTCTCCATTAAAAGAGACGCCCGGAATATTTTCCTTGAGCAATTCGATCATTTTTGACTTTAAGCCTTTGCTGTATTCCGTATGGCGCTCAAGGTCGCGATAAGCAATTTCCATTGCTTTGGTTAATCCAACGATACCAAATGCATTTTCTGTTCCACCGCGCATACTTCTCTCTTGTGCTCCGCCATGGATGAAGGGATGAATTTTCTTATCCTTATTGATGTACATAAATCCAACACCTTTTGGACCATGAAACTTATGGGCCGCAGCTGTCATGGCATGAATTTTTAATTTCTTCAGGTCGTGGCGATAATGACCAATAGATTGCACTGTGTCAGAATGAAAGTATCCATTGTGTTGATTTACCAATTCGGCTACGCAATGGATATCTAGTATATTTCCAATCTCATTGTTGGCATGCATGAGAGACACCAGCGATCCGGGATAAAGTTTAAGTAAGCGTTCCAAATCTTCGTAGTCCACATTTCCGCATTCGTCAATTCTCACCAGGTGAAGCTCTATTTTTCCCTCCTTTGCCAGAACTTCCAAAGTATGACTAACTGCGTGATGTTCTATCGCTGATGAAATAACATGTTTGATCTTGTAGGTGGAAATACTGCATTGCAAAATTGCATTGTCGGCTTCCGTTCCGCCGGAAGTGAAAATAATTTCACCCGGTGTGCAATTAAGGATTTCCGCAATTCTCTTTCTTCCCATCTCTATAGCAGACCGAACCTTTCTTCCATGGCTATGGGTGGAAGATGGATTACCAAAGTCATTTAGCAAATAAGGTTTCATCGCTTCAAACACTTCAGGATCAAGTGCGGTAGTTGCGGCATTGTCCAGGTAGATACTCATTACACTTTGGATTTTATTTGATAATCATTTTAATATCGTCTATCATTCTTTGCGCCAGTTCGTTTGCTTTTTTTTCATTTTGCGATTCAGCATAAATACGAATGATAGGCTCTGTATTAGACTTACGAAGATGAACCCATTCTTTTTCATTATCAAAATCAATTTTTACCCCGTCAATGGTGTTTATCTTTTCAGCCTTATATTTCTCTTGAATGGCAATCAGGATCTGATCCAAATTCAATCCCGGAGTTAGTTCAATTTTATTCTTTGAAATGAAATAAGAGGGGTAGGTAGCCTTTAGCTCAGAAGCTTTAAGGCCGGCTTTGGCCAGGTAAGTGAGGAATAGGGCAACGCCAATCAATGCATCGCGACCATAATGAAAATCAGGAACAATGATGCCTCCGTTTCCTTCACCTCCAATCACTGCCTTGTGCTTTTTCATCGCTGCGACCACATTGACTTCCCCCACGGCAGCGGCATAATGCTTTTTTCCGACTCTTTCTGTTATGTCGCGAAGTGCCCTTGAAGAGGAAAGGTTGGATACGGTATTTCCTTTCTTTTTACTCAAAACATAGTCCGCAACGGCAACCAGTGTATACTCTTCCCCAAACGGCTTTCCGTCTTCTTGAATAAGTGCCAGCCTGTCCACGTCCGGATCAACCACGATTCCCAGGTCATATTTTCCTCGTTTCACCGTTCTGCTGATTTCAGTCAGGTGTTCTGGCAATGGCTCAGGATTGTGTGGAAAAATTCCATTCGGGCTACAATACAGCTTCTTTATCTTCTTCACGCCCAATGCTTCCAGTAATTTGGGTATAGCAATACCCCCTGTGCTGTTTACCGCATCGACAACAATTCTGAATTTTGCTTTTCGGATTGCTTTTACATCAACCAGCGGATATTTTTTTACCAGGGCTATGTGTTTTTTAATGTAGCCTTTGGATTCATAATAGTTTCCTAACTTATCAATCGGAGCAAATTCAAACTTATCCTCCTGTGCGAGTCTGAGGATAACATCACCCACTTCAGCGGAAATGAATTCTCCTTTATTATTGAGAAGTTTTAGCGCGTTCCACTGTTTAGGATTGTGACTGGCTGTAAGAATGATTCCACCATCGGCCTTTTCAAGGGAAACGGCCATCTCAACGGTGGGCGTTGTTGAGAGTCCAAGGTCGATAACGTCAAGCCCAAGGCCCTGGAGTGTTGCGCTAACCAGTTGGCTGATGATTTCACCGGAAATTCGCGCGTCTCTTCCTATTACTATCTTTTTGCCTTTTTTAGCCTTCACCCAGGTGCCATAGGCCGAGGCAAATTTTACGACATCCGGTGGAGTAAGTGCTTCTCCGGGCTTTCCACCTATAGTCCCTCTGATTCCGGAAATTGATATGATAAGTGTCACGTTCCTTTAGAAAAATTGAAAACGCGAATTTAATCACTAATAGTCAGATTCAATAAAAGGAGATATAGTGAATCGCCCCGGTGATCGGGTAGTGTTGAGATAATAAAAATACGTTAACGGAATTGAGATTAGTTGCGTCCGATTTTTGGGAGATCGGTATTGCTTATCTGTTCCGAATTGGTGCAGGCCTCACCGGCAGTAAGGGTTTTGCCGCAATAGCCACAGGTTGTACCCTCCTTCACCAGCCAGGGGCTCTGTGAGGCGCAAGTGCCTCTAAATTCTCCATTTTTAATGAAAATCAGCCGAACAGACATCAGGATGAAAAAGAGTCCAATAAAACCGACAGAGAAAAGAAGAATAGCCATGTTTCTTAACTTTGAACAAAATTAACTCATCCTGACAACACACTCATAATAATTTAAGTTTATTTAAAATGAAAAAACCTGCCGTGAAACCCGACACAAAAAGGCAAAAAAAACTGGACGCATTTGATCGGCTATTGACGGTGATGGATGAGTTGAGGGAAAACTGCCCATGGGACAAAAAACAAACGCTGGAAAGTTTAAGGCATCTGACAATCGAGGAAACATTTGAATTGTCTGACGCTATCGTAGAAGGCAACTTGCAGGAAATAAAGAACGAACTGGGCGATTTGATGCTCCATAATGTTTTTTACGCGCGTATTGCCTCAGAAATGCAAGCGTTCGACATGGCCGATGTATTAAACGCTATTTGCGATAAGCTGATTGAACGGCACCCCCATGTATACGGGGATGTGGTTGCTGAAAATGAGGAGGTAGTGAAGGCTAATTGGGAAAAACTAAAATTGAAACACGGAAATAAATCAGTGTTAGAAGGCGTTCCTAAATCATTGCCGGCCATGATAAAAGCTATGCGAATACAGGATAAAGCCAGAGGGGTTGGATTCGATTGGGATAGGAGGGAGCAGGTATGGGAAAAGGTGGAAGAGGAAATGACGGAGTTCAAAAATGAATTTAACACCCACGCGGCTGAATCGATTGATAAAGAAAAAATTGCTAATGAATTTGGGGATTTATTATTTTCATTGGTGAACTATGCGCGATTTATCAACCTCGATCCGGAGGAAGCCTTAGAGCGAACCAATAAGAAATTTATTCGCAGATTTCAATTCCTTGAGACGGAATCGGCCAAAGATGGCAAGAAAATGGGGGAAATGACCTTGAAAGAAATGGACCAATATTGGGAGCGGGCTAAGGGAATTCACTAGCAAACTGGCTAAATCTTAATTTTCTTTTGGTTAATCCTTACACTTTTGGATTTTCCTGTCTATTTTCCGTTATTAATAATGGCAAGACGGGCGTATGGCTGACAACGATGAAAAATTGAAGGGTTTGGCCTTTTCTCCACTAACTGGATTAGTTACTATTATCATTATTTCCCTTGTCCTGCTTATCCTTATCAACTTTTATTCTCTTCGAACCATGTCGGCTATGCGTGCATACATCAACGGAGAGTCAGCGTATTCAAAAGGAGAGAAGAATGCTTCTCAAAGCCTGATCACCTTTATTAATACACGAGACATGGTGGAGTGGAATGAGTTTCTTGAAAACATAAAAATTCCAATAGGAGACCGAATAGCCCGTGAGGGATTATTGAATGGAGCTTCATTGGATAGTATAAAAGAAGGTTTTTTGGAAGGCGGTAATCATCCGGATGATGTTGACAACATGATTTGGTTGTTTAAGACTTTTCAAACACTTCCCCTCATGAGAGAACCTATTAAAATTTGGAGCCGGGCAGATTCATTAATTCGACAAAAGCACAGCCTGGCGCAGAGAATAGAACACGCGATTGCTCATGACGTAATCGAAGATGAAAAAGTCCATTTGTTGATAGCGTTAAAGGAAAATATGATGCAATTGACGATAGAGGAACAAAATTTTTCCACTACCCTTGGCAGAACAGCACGAAGAATTACTAGTTATTTATTTCTGGCATGTGTTTTTCTGACATTGGTTATCATTGGGGCGGTGTCATTGTATATTTTTAAGTTACTCAAGAGCATCAATCAACGAAATAAAGATCTTGCCGAAGTGAATAAGGAACTAGATCGTCTCGTATACACCATCTCCCATGATCTGAGATCTCCCATTAATTCCATGATGGGATTGATAGGGCTTGCCCAACGGGAAACAAAAATGGATCAAATGGGTATGTATTTGAAAATGATGGATCAGTCATTGAAAAAAATGGAAACCTTTGTGAAAGAGACTATCGAAATGTCTAAGGAAAACAGGAGTGAAGTAAAAAAAGAAATCGTTGAACTTTCACCGTTGGTTGAGCAGGTGATCAGCCTGCACCGCCATATCCCCGAAGCTTCAGGTATCAGATTTTCCGCAGAAATTGGTGTATACCGTGTTTTTTCGGACAGGCACAAACTTGAGGTAATTCTGGGAAATTTGATTTCCAATGCCATCAAATACCATGATCGCGACAAGCATGATAAATTTATAAAAGTGATTACGGCTTCCGAAATGGACAAAGTTCGAATCGAAGTAATTGACAACGGTATTGGCATAGATTCGGATGATCAGGCCAAAGTTTTTGATATGTTTTACATGTCCACGTCTCATGATAAAGGTTCAGGACTAGGATTATACATAGTGAATGAAATGGTTACCAAATTGGGCGGGCAGGTTATGATCCGGTCTAAGCTGGGTGAGGGCTCTACATTTAGCGTAGTATTGAGTAAGTAGAATTTTAAAATCAAAAGGTCCCTCCAGAAAAGACCAGGCAATTTGATTCAGATGACGTATATCATCCGACTAGTTGTTGTTTTGAATAGAATCCGTATCCCAATCAAAATAATCATCCGTTTCCAGTTCTATTTCTTTCTTCTTCTGGGTTCCTTTCAATTTGAATGCCTCTTTGAGTTCCGTAACCTCTTTTTTCAGGTCGCTTGCTATTTTCTTCCTAACAGCTTCTTTGTCGTAGATTACCCTGTAATCATCCGTTGTTCCAATAATTTTAAGGAACAACCTTGATTTTCCTCCGTTACTTTCTTCAATAGCACCAAATGCTTCATCGGAATCTATTTTCTTTTTGCTTCGCAGTGGAGCAATTACCCTATAGTCTATCCGCTGATCAAACGTATGCGTACCACTGATTTGAATGGTAGTCACGTTGCTACTCACTTCCATTTGTGGGATATAGACTGTTTTATTTTCAATGTGAATGTCATTGGTCAGGTTGGCAAAACGCAAGCGGTTAAGCCCATCATCATCTAGGTATTTATCTAATTTATGCAGTGGCTCAAAGTTGTTGAGTTCTCCATTCTTAATGGTGGTTGTGATATTAGCGATAAGCGTTTCAGGAAATAATTTCAACTTTTCATTCAATACCATTTCCAGATCTACAGCTGCATACGCCTGCCCTTTCAGGTGTTTATCGTTAACGAAGGTTTGCTGAAAATTTTCAAAAACATAAAAAGCACTATCCAGGTATACTCCGTTCACTTTAAACGAACTCACCACATCGATGGCTTTATTGTTTTTGGCATCAGCAATTCCATTCAATGCAAGAGAACCACCCATTGCCCTGAAGTCAATATTTCGAGCAATGGCAGTCTGATTCTTAATAAGTAAGTTACCGGTAATGTGAGTTGGCTTGAATCGCTTGTAATGCATTGATTTTACATCACAATTAAAATTAAGGTAGAGATTGGGAGAGATATTGAAATTGTATTCGGATGAACCCTCTTTTCCAAAACCCAGCTCAAACAATTGATCCAGGTCAACAAAATCGGACTTCAGATCGGTTTCAATCCCAATCGGTTGGTTTTCGAATAGCAGGAAAGTTATTATGTTTTTAAAATAGCCGTTGAGGTTGAAATCCGTATTTTCAAGTTTTCCGCTTACGTTACTCAAGGCCAGATCATTATTGGTGAACTGAAGTACACCGGTCAAATTTCCAAAATGAATATTTTGAGGGCCGAACCGAAAGTCCAGTTGTCGCATATCAATGGAACCACTTGCCATTACTTGCTGCGCTGTTGCTTTCTTTTTTAGCAATGCGGTTTTACCTTCAAAGGATATATCAATACCAAGATCACCCGTAAATTGCTGCACTTCCTTGATGGGATAGAAATTAATTAAGGAAGAAGCATCGAGATCACCTTTGAAAACAAAAGACACATAGGGATCTACCAAATTTTGAATTGCAAGATCCGTTTCAAAAGGTCGCCCATTGAGTACACCGCTCACATTTTTGAGATAGAGAACTGCTTCAGTCAGGTTGTTGACGGAAGGACTGGCAAAGGAGCCTTCCAAATTTGCATTTTCTATTTTGGATTGGTAATCAGGATGAAATAGCGTGGTTTGATTACAACCAAACCTAACGGATAGAGACGGACTGTTGCGACTACTGATTTCACCTTTTATATCCAAACCAAAGTAAACGTCTCCATCACTTTCGTATTTGGCAAAACGTTCATTGATATCGGATGGCATGAGAGAGAGCAGGGTTTGAATGTCGGTATTCTTCCCGTCGCAATGAATATCAATCAGGTTTTTATCTTTGAACTGGTACGTGCCATTGATGTCAAACTGTGAATTATGAAGTGTCAGCAAGGATGGATTGATTAGTAAGTGGTTTTCCTTATCGTTATAAACAAGGTCTGCCTCCACTTCAAATCTTTTCATTTTTAAAAAATAAGTTGACTGAATTCCGATTTGCTCAACGGTCACATTACCTGTAGCGGATATGTTATACAGATCGCGGCTTGCATTGATTGACGCCACTAGCTTTTCGCTATTAAATAAATGATCCTGCTTGCGGCTAAGGTCTTTGTAGGAAACCCGGGCTTCCAGCAACCGTACATTTTTCAAGTCAAATTGGATTCCGATTCCCTTTTTGCTTTCAGGATTCTCTTTTATAATGATGTAGTTGCTTACGCCATCAGCATTGATTTTCAGATTGGTTTCACTTTTTTGAATTTGTAAACCCCGAACGGAATATTTTTCCTGCCATACTTCTATAGGATTGAGATAAAACGAGATTTTCTGAGCGGTTAGCAATGGATAGTTACCCGGATGACTGTCTTCAACATAGACATCCGAAAATTCAATGGCCAGGTTCGGGAAATCCGCCCAAACTGAAATGTCAATTTTGCCAATTTTTATAGGTGTATTGAGGTTTTTATTCGCTTCAAGAATGAACTGCTGAATAATTTTGTCCTTGAAGAGAAAAACAGCGGTTAACGAAGCAATGACTACAACAGCCAGGGCAAGGGAGAAAAAGAAGATGTAACGCTTAAGTCTTTTCAAAAATACGTGATTTCCTGCTATACAACGCAAAATTCAACCCAATCTGATTGAAAAACAATGACTTATCAATCTTTAAGTAAAACGGGTGGGAACTATTGGTATTTTAAGATACCGATCGGTATCTTTGCAAATGCGCAACCCAGAAATAACGAAAGAAAAAATACTGAAGCAGTCAGGACAACTCTTTAACACGCAAGGCTACAAGGCTACGTCCATTAGCGATATCACCAACGCAACGGGTTATACCAAGGGCGCAATTTATCGTCATTTTAAGAGTAAGTCAGAACTTGAGATGGAAACCCTTAGTCATTTGTCTGGAATAATGTTTGATCGCCTGAGGGAAAAGATAAAATCACAGCACACAGCCAAAGAAAAACTCACTTCCATATTTCAATATTTTGAAACCTACGTAAGTAAGCCGCCTTTAAAAGGAGGTTGCCCGTTGATGAATGTAGCTATCGAAGCAGATGATGCACATCCCTATCTTAGAAAGCGGGCAGTAACCATTTTAAATGCATTGAGAGATTCAATTCTTACCATCCTTGCCAACGGACAAAAGCATGGGCAGATTAAAAAAGATATTGACGCAGAATATTATGCTACTGTAATTATTGCAGGCCTGGAAGGTGCCATCATGATGAGCAAGCTAAGAGGCAATGACGATGACATTAAAAGAGTGACAGCGCACCTGGATAACATGACAGACCAACTAGTGATTTAAATTTTTTTGAACCGATTGATACCAATTGGTATCTTAATAAGATAATTATGAAAAAGCTTATTCCCAAATTAGTTGGCACTTATCTGAATACCCTTTCGCTGGTATCTCCCGCAGAAACCGGACGTCAGGGGTTCAATATATTTTGTACACCGGTTGTTCCTCCTGTCAAGCCACATCATCACCAGTTTTTAAACACGGCAAAGCAATTTACCTTTGAAAGTGATGGCCTGACACTACAGGCTTATCAGTGGGGTCAGGGGGAAAAGAAGATTGTCTTTCTTCACGGATGGCAGAGTCATTCTTTCCGGTGGAAGAAATACATAAAGGAATTTTCAGGAGATGAATATTCTGTATTTGCCTTTGATGCACCGGCCCATGGAAAGTCTGGTGGCAAATACATCAACATTCCGATTTACAGCAATGCCATAAAAGCCTTTTTAGAGACCAGAGGCCCTGTAGATTCAGTAATTTCTCACTCTATGGGAAGTTTCTCTATGTTGCACGCCTTGCATAACCATACACAACTGGCGGTAGAAAAACTGATACTGATGGGCTCCCCGGGTGAGGCAAGAGATTTTATTTCATTTTATAAAAACTATACCGGACTTAATGACCGCACCTTGAAGTATATCATGGATCATTTTGAGAAAACCCTTAACCGCACACCGGATTATTTCTCCGCACCGGCATTTGCTTCCTCTGT
>CAYTBO010000015.1:0-54609 GCA_964436055.1 uncultured Ohtaekwangia sp. | reverse complement strand
CATCATTTCCTACGCTTAGCGTGAAATTGCCATCAAAGTCAGATGCGGTACCATTGGTAGTACCTTTCTCGAGAATGTTCACGCCAGGGATACCGCTGCCATCCTCTGATGCTGTAACCCTTCCGGTCACTGTTCGTTGCGCAAAAGCGGAAGCGCAAACCAGCATGAGAACGACAACAAAGTACCTGCGGAATAACAAGTAAAAGTGTGTCATATTGTGTTGTTAAGTTTTAAGTGTTTGGTTAACGTCGATCTGAGCAGCTATGTGGTTAACTTAACTCAGAATTAACTCACAATAAATATAGGTAAGTTGAACCCTATTTAGAACTCAAATTTCCACAAAAACAGAGGTTTTTTTACGGAATCGAAACCGCAAACGTTTGCGACTCAAGCTATTTTTACCGTTTTGTCAACTGCTGTACTTCTTTTTGGAAGACACTCGAAAAAACAGGGTGAACTGAGGAAACTTTCTCATTCGGGTTTGTTTAGCTATCAGTAAGGATACCCTTATAAGTATTAAACATCCAGCGGGTTATCTCGAGGTTACCCAAAAAATAATTTTACGATATAATCGGCTAGCTAAATCCAACAGAAACGGGATCTGAAAGTTGGTACAGCTTACCAAACAAATAGATTTCAATCGCCTTACCTTCCTCAAGTACAACTTCGGCAGAATCCTGTGAGACCTTGACTTTAATCACCCTGTGTCGAAACTCTAACCGGAATGAATAGAATTTCCACTGATCCGGTATAAATGGATCGAGATACAAATGATCCTTAGTAACCCGCAGCCCTCCAAATCCTTCGACAACACTAAGCCAGGTGCCTGCCATACTTGTAATATGGCATCCGTCTTCCGTATCGTTGTTGTAATCATCCAGATCCAACCGCGCTGTACGAACGTACATTTCATACGCCTTCTCCTTATACCCCAAAGCTGACGCCAGGATGGCATGCACACAAGGTGACAGGGACGATTCGTGTACCGTTATAGGCTCATAAAAGTCAAAATTTCTCCGGATTGTGTCACGGTCAAACTGATCCTCAAAAAAATAAAGCCCTTGCAATACATCCGCCTGTTTGATATAACAAGATCGCAGGATTCTATCCCATGACCATTTTTGATTTAAGGGTCTATCCTCTTTTCTCAATGAGGAGACCGGCTTGATTTCTTTATCCAAAAAACCATCCTGCTGTAAAAAGATTGCTCGGGTTTTATCTTCCGGGAAATACATTTGGTCTGCAATCTTCATCCATTCCGTTGTCTCCACTTCTTTAAAGCCTGTCCGTGCAACTATTTCTTTTAATTGAGCTGCTGCTTTATTCTTTACTATGGTAAATGCTTCGGTTGTGTATTTTAAAGTCCAAGCTGCGATGTAATTCGAGTACCAGTTGTTATTCACATTGTTTTCATACTCATTCGGACCTGTTACACCCAACATCACAAACTTTTTACGCTCTTCTGACCAATTCACCCGTTGTGCCCAGAAGCGGGAAATTCCAATAAGAACCTCCAAACCATATTCAACCAGATAGTCTTCGTCACCCGTGTAACGCACATAATCAAAAATAGCGTAGGCAATAGCGCCATTGCGGTGAATCTCTTCAAATGTGATCTCCCACTCATTGTGACATTCTTCTCCGTTCATAGTCACCATAGGATACAATGCGGCCCCTCCCTTAAAGCCAAGTTTCTCCGCATTCTCAATTGCCTTTTGCAAATGTTTATACCGATAGACCAACAGATTTCTGGCAACCTTTTCATTAGCTGTACCTAAGAAAAATGGCAAACAATAAGCCTCTGTATCCCAATAAGTGCTTCCTCCATATTTCTCTCCTGTGAATCCTTTCGGGCCAATATTCAACCTCTCGTCTTTTCCTGTATAGGTTTGGTTTAATTGAAAAATATTAAATCTGATTCCTTGCTGAGCGCCTACATCTCCTTCGATCGTTATGTCACATTCCTTCCATTTTTTATCCCATACGGACTGGTGCAACTCCAGTAATTTATCAAAGCCTGAGGCTGCTGCTTCATTCAAAATCTCCTGGCAACGGCTGACTAACTGTTCATTTTTGTGGTTTTCAGAGGAAAGGACTGCTGCATACTTGAATAGGATAATCTCCTTTCCCTGAGAAAGATTCAATTCAATTTCATTTGCAGCATATTTATCCCGAAGAAGTGTTTTGAATTTAGGGGACAGAAGCTTCCCCTCTTCATACACTTTATAGCGCATCCCACAGCAAACATGAAAAAGTGTTTTCTTGGTTTCTGCCGTTACGATGGCTTCACCTTCGGTTGATTGTTTTTCAATCTCAACCCAAAATTTTTCATCATAATTTGAATCCATATTGACAACGTCCGCGTCAATCCCTATGACTACTGCTGCCATACCAGAAAAATTTAACGGTGTGATGGAATAGCGAATAGCGCCAAGCTCATCGTTAGCCATGCTACAGAATCTAGCTGCATTAACTTTGACTTGGTTGCCATTTTCAAAAGTTGCCGTGAAAGTTCGGGTCAATACACCGGTTTTCATATTCAACTCCCGATAGAATGAATCAATTTTCATTTTGGCTATGTCTAGCACCTGGCCTGCTATCTCAATGCGAATGTTGATCCAGTTTGGCGCGTTCAAAACTTTGGCGAAGTATTCCGGGTAACCATTTTTCCACCAACCCACACGGGTTTTGTCCGGATAGTAGACACCTGCTACATAACTGCCCGAAAGCGATTTGCCCGAATAATCTTCTTCGAAGTTGGCTCGCTGTCCCATTCTTCCATTACCAATGCTGAATACGCTTTCAGCAATTTTATTGAAATGTGGATCAAATCCTTCTTCGATAATTTTCCAGGGGTCTTGTTTGAAATATTCCTTCATAACAGGTGATGTTTTAAACTTTCGGATTCAGTATAAAGCGCAGATTGAATTTTTCCTAATGTAATTGATTTTGCAACATGTCTAAATTCAATTGGTCAATACGGTCAACCACTTTGTCTGCATTGCTCAATTGAGCCAGCCTACCGATGCCAATACATTTCATACCTGCTCGCTTTGCGGCTGCAACGCCAGCTTCGGCATCTTCAATTACTACGCAGTCTTCGGGCTTAATACCCAGTCGACTGGCTGCCGTCAAAAATATTTCCGGATCAGGTTTTGAGTGTGTTATCATGGTTCCGTCTACTACTACTTCAAACCAGGATTTGATGCCAAGTTTATCAATGACCGACTTCGCATTTTTGCTGCTTGAGGCGAGAGCTATTTTTATGTCATTCCTTTTCAAGTCAGCCAACAATTCCAATACACCTGGAAAAATTTCATCCGGTTTCATATCATTTATGTATTCAACAAACCAGGAATTTTTTTTATTAGCTAGTTTTTCCATTTCATCTTTATCTTTCTTTATTCCACCAATTGATAAAATAATATTTAAAGATTCCATCCTGCTCACACCCTTTAGTCTTTCATTGTCGGCTACCGTTATGGGTATTCCCAACTCATCAGCCAACCGTTTCCACGCTTCAAAATGGTACCTGGCTGTGTCAACAATTACGCCATCGAGATCAAATATGCATGCCTTCACTTGCGGAAAAATTTATTTAATTAGAATTTACCGCAATAATAACTTTTGTTTTGAAGTGTTGGCATTCAATACAGATTATTACAATATGATAAAATGCCTCTATATTACCATTTTACGCGATATTTTTGCTTATGCAACCGATTGCGGAAAAATTTCGTAAATTAACAAACCTGTATTTAGATAATCATGAAGTATAATCCGGTCACCATCAAAGATATTGCGAGAGAGCTTGGGATATCTCCATCGACTGTATCGCGTGCGCTGAAGGACCATCCGGATATAAGCCCGGATACAAAAAAAGCTGTTAACCAACTAGCTACTCAACTAAACTACCAACCCAATACGGTTGCGCTTAATCTCCGACAAAGCAAAACGAACACCATTGGTGTTATTATTCCGGAAATCGTGCACTTTTTCTTTTCCACAATCATCAGTGGCATAGAAGACGTGGCTTATCGGGCAGGTTATAATGTAATCCTTGCGCAGTCGAATGAATCTCAGGCTCGCGAGATAACCGATATCAAAGCGTTGTTTAACAGCAGGGTTGATGGCATGCTTATGTCTGTATCCAGGGAGACAACCAACTTTGATCACATCGAATCTATTCTGGCCAAAGGAGTACCCATTGTTTTTTTTGATCGGGTTTACAACAATCCTCAACTCAGTAAAGTTATCGTTGATGATTTTGCCGGTGCCAAGGATGCAACCATGCACCTGATTCAGCAGGGCTGCAGTCGAATCGCTCACATTGAAGGTCCACCCAATCTCGACATCAGTAAACAGAGACTGGACGGTTATAAAGCCGCGTTAGCGGAACACAACATGAAGTTCCAGGAAGAACTTGTAACGGTGTGTCGCAGTGGATCGATCGAAGAAGGAAAAGAAGCCGCGCTAAAATTGCTGAATATGAAAAAAAGACCCGATGCAATTTTTGCCAGCAACGATCCCACCGCCATGGGAGCCATGGTTGCTATTAAAGAAAAAGGATTGAAGATTCCGAGAGATGTTGCTGTCGTAGGTTTTAGCAACTGGTTATTTAGCGCTTTAATGGAACCATCGTTGACTACCGTTGATCAACCTGGATTTGAGATGGGACAGGAAGCGGCCAAACTTTTGATTCGGCAAATCGAGAAAAAAGGAAAGGACAAAGAAGATACTGAAATCCCTTCAGAGACGAAGATTTTAAAAACCCGGCTCATCATTCGAGACTCATCTTCAAAATTGAAGTAGGGCATTAATCACTTCAGTATATAGCGCAAACGATTGCTGAATTTGTTTTGGTTTTATAAACGCTTAAATGCATTGAATTAAGCTATTTTGAGGCACTAAATAGTGGTTTAAAATTTCTATGATTCGACTTAATTCCAAACATCCTACTTCAGCCGGCAAACTAATTCATTGGGAGAAAGATCCTTTTGGCATAAAAGGTAGAGCTGAAAACGCACAATTTAGAATACAATTATTCTCCGAATCCATTATCCGGGTAACCCTTACGCGAGAAGAACTATTTGAAGATTTTTCCTATAGCCTAATTGCAGAACCTTCCAATATCAGCTTCGAAATAGAAGAATCGGAAGATCGGCTTACGCTGAGTACGTCAGCCGTAACCCTATTTATCTTCAAAAACAATTTCAGGGTTAGTTTTTATACCAGCACAGACAAGCTTATCAATGCAGATGATTCGTTTGGAACCAGTTGGGTGGGTGAACAAGTGGCCACTTACAAGAAATTACAAGAGGGAGAACGCTTTGTTGGATTAGGAGAAAAGACCGGTCCACTGGATCGAAGAGGATATGGATATCAGCATTGGAACACGGATAGCTACGGTTACAACACTGCATCTGACCCTCTCTATTGCTCCACACCTTTTTATATTGGCATACATCATGGTATGAATTATGGAATCTTTCTCGATAATTCATTCAAATCGTTTTTCAATTTTGGTGCTTCCAACAACCGATTCTCAAGTTTTTCTGCTGACAGTGGTGAGATGAATTACTATTTCATGTATGGTGAGACAATGGCAGAAATCATGAGTCACTACACCTACTTAACCGGGCGCATGCCCCTCCCTCCCAAATGGAGCATAGGTTATCAACAATGCCGTTATAGCTATTTCCCCGACAAAGAAGTGTTGAGTGTCGCGAATACTTTCAGAGAGAAAGCTATACCTGCCGATGTTATTGTTTTAGACATCCACTATATGGATGCCTATAAGATTTTTACGTGGCATAAAGAATATTTTTCTAATCCGGGGAAACTCGTAAACGAACTGAAAGCAAATGGATTTGAGGTAGTCGTGATGTGCGATCCCGGTATAAAAATAGAAGAGGGATACAACGCCTATGACGATGGTATTAAAGAAGATATTTTTATCAAATATCCGGACGGAAGTTATTACAGCGGACAGGTATGGCCGGGTTGGTGCCATTTTCCGGATTTTACCAATCCAAAAGCACGAACCTGGTGGCAAAATAAATTCCAGGATTACGTGGATCTTGGAATTGAAGGTTTCTGGAATGACATGAATGAAATTGCTACCTGGGGTAATCAACTTCCGGAAAACCTGATGATGGATTTTGACGGTGAGAAAGACACGGTGAGAAGGGGAAGAAATCTTTATGGGTTTCAAATGGCAAGGGCAACCTATGAAGGAGCAAAATCCTTACTGAAGGGAAAAAGACCTTTCAATCTTACCCGATCAGCATTTTCTGGCATTCAGCGCTATGCTGCCGTATGGACTGGCGACAACATTGCAAGCGATGAACACATGATGCTGGGTGTACGATTGCTTAATAGTATGGGAATGTCGGGCATGGCATTCTGTGGGTATGACGCGGGCGGGTTTGTAGGTGATGCCCATCCAAAACTATTCGGACGATGGATATCGATTGCATCATTCTCCCCTTTTTTTCGTGGGCATTCTATGGTAAACAGCCGCGATGCTGAACCCTGGTCATTTGGTGAAGAAGTAGAAGGAATTTCAAGAAATTATATAACGCTGAGATATCGACTGATGCCTTATCTCTATAGTGCCTTTTATGAAGCAGCTCAAACGGGAATGCCAATCAATCGTAGTCTTGCAATCCTTTATCCTCATAATGAGAAAATATACTCCAAACATTATGAACATCAATATTTTTATGGCCCTTCTCTATTAATTGCTCCCGTAGAAAGCTCCAAAGATTTAACAAAAGTTTATCTACCCGAAGGAAAGTGGTACAGCCTTTTTGATGATCAGCCATATGCTGGAGGAGAAACGATTGTAGAATGTCCTATTGAAAAACTACCCGTATTTGTAAAAGGATCTTCCATCCTGGTGATGGATGGTGAACCTGTAAAGAGCACAAAACAAAAGTCCTCTGTACTTGAAGTCCATATTTACTACCACATTGAGAAAACTAAATTTACATTGTATCAGGATGATGGAACAACGTTCGATTATGAAAGTGGTAACTTCAATAAACAAGAAATAACATTTGATCCAGAGACGAGACAAATTAAACTTGGCGCTCCGACCGGAAAATATCCTACTCAATATTCAGATTATAAAGTTTTTCTACATGGATTTGAGAGCCTGAATTCACTACGGGTTAATGATAAGGATCAGAAAGTACAATCCGTTGACTACCGGTTTATTCAACCACTTAGAAGTTTTGATCCTGTAGGTTCAATAAATGACGGATATAAAATAGCCAACCTTCCCTACATAACCATAAGGCATAATGGTGAGGTTATAGAGATAAATTGGTAATTCATTTATTTGAAAACTTCAAACATCATCTATATTAACAGATTATGAGTGAGGAAAATGCATTATATTTCGATTATCATCCGCACAAGTCATAAACTCAATTGAGTCTACTGTCTCAAATTATTAAGCTATGGCGACAACGACATCAACTTCAATTAAACCCAGGCTAAACTTCTGGCAAATCTGGAATATGAGTTTTGGTTTTCTTGGAATTCAGTTTGGCTTTGCTCTTCAAAACGCAAACACAAGCCGGATATTTGAAACGCTGGGAGCGGATACTGCCAACCTAGCCATGTATTGGCTGGCAGCACCAATCACAGGGCTTATCGTCCAACCGTTGATAGGTTATTATAGCGACCGGACCTGGCATCACAAGTGGGGGCGCAGAAGGCCTTTCTTTGCCGTTGGTGCATTACTTGCATCAATAGCTTTATGCATGATGCCCAACGCTTCGATGCTTTGGATGGCGGTAGGCGTTTTATGGATCATGGATGCTTCTATTAACATTAGTATGGAACCATTCAGAGCTTTTGTAGGAGACTTGCTCCCTCCCTCTCAACGCACAACAGGCTTTGCCATGCAAAGTTTTTTTATTGGCACCGGAGCTATCATCGCATCTTTTCTTCCCTGGATATTTACCAATTGGTTTGGCATCAGCAACGCCTCTCCTATCCCCGGGGTAATTCCTGATTCAGTGAAGTATTCCTTTTATTTAGGGGCTACTATGCTTTTCCTTACTGTAATGTGGACCGTGTTTTCCACAAAGGAATATCCTCCGGAACCTGGATCAGAAGAAAAACTCAAAAACAGAGAAGAAAGGAAAATTGATAACCCAGAACTATTCCAAACAAAATTCACACGTATAGGTATTTTCCTGGTGTCACTGGGAGGCATTCTCTCGTTACTAATTTATTCGCTCAGCCTTGAAAAAGAATTATATGTACTTGGATCAGGGCTTGCGCTGTTTGGTTTTGTTCACTTATTGGCTGCTCTTTACATCAGCAGAGGACAAACTTATCTCGGCCTGGTCAACATCGTTAAGGATTTTAATTCCATGCCGAAAACCATGGTGCAATTAGCCTATGTACAATTCTTTTCATGGTTTGCATTGTTCGCCATGTGGATCTATACAACATCGGCCGTTACAAGTCACATTTTCAATTCCACCGATACAACTTCACAAGCCTATAACGATGGTGCTTCTATGGTGGGCAATTTGTTTGGCGTTTACAATGGTATTGCAGCTTTGGCAGCCTTGCTTCTGCCCATCCTTGCAAAATATACAAGCAGAAGAGTGACACACCTGATAGCCCTTTGCTGTGGTGGACTCGGGCTGATTTCCTTTTATTTTATCAATGATCCCTTTTGGTTATGGTTTTCAATGATCGGTGTAGGAATTGCATGGGCCAGTATTTTATCAATTCCGTATGCGATGCTATCCGGGTCGCTCCCCGCTCAAAAGATGGGATATTATATGGGTGTGTTTAACTTTTTTATCGTAATTCCTCAAATTATCGCAGGCACTGTGTTAGGCTTTTTGTTGAGGCATTTATTTCATGGAGAAGCAATTTACATTTTGGTAACAGGAGGAATTTCGATGTTTATTGCCGGACTACTTTCTTTGATGGTGCATGACAGTGATGAAGTAGTGATGGAGCAGAATAAGTGACGTGCACTATAATTTGAGGTTATGATAAAATCCATCCAATTATTTATAATTCTGAGCATTTTATGTCTCCAATTTCATGAAGCAACAGCGCAGAGTTATAAAAGCGTTGAACTAAAACCAATTTACAAGCAGGGTTGGAAATACTATTATGATTTTAGAAAAGTAAACTCACCGAGTGCACTTCAAATTCCGCTCCAGTCCCTTAATGATGAGGAAGTCAATGTGAGGTTCAGGAGATATTCTACAATGCAATCATTGAGAGGAATCGGATATTTTGCTTCTGTGATATACCTTATTTCTGGCAGTTCATCGATTCAAGGATCAGGCGAGGTTTTCCTTGGAATTTTGGCTGCCTCTGTAATCGCTGACATTACATTGAGCATTACAAGCCATCATCAAATGAAAAAGGCGATTCAAAGATATAATCTGTTAATCATAAACAAAAAAATTGGGGCAGGCATCCAACCCGGCCAACAATTGATTGGGCTGGGTTTTACACGGAAGTTTTGAAAATTATCTTATAATAATTTGCTAGTATGAGTTTTAGGTCATTCCTTTGCGCTCAGTTAAGAAAATGAAACAAAATCTGAACATCCATCTGCACCACCATCATCGTATGATCCATATATGGAGTGGTCAATCTATGTTTTGATTAATTTATAAATAAAATTTTCAAAAGGCTTGCCACACGGTAAGCCTTTTTTATTTAATCACTAGGCAAAAAAAACATGAATCACATCTTACGAATAGCCATTCAAAAATCAGGACGCCTTCAGGAGGGCTCATTGGCCTTGCTAAAAGAAAGCGGACTCGCTATAAGCAATGGCCGGGATCAACTTAAAACACAAGCAAGAAATTTTCCGGTAGAAATTCTTTTCCTCCGTGATGATGACATACCGCAGTACATTGAGGATCATGTGGCTGACATTGGCATTGTAGGTGAAAATATTTTTGTTGAAAAAGGGAAACAAAACACGCTGGTGAAAAGACTTGATTTCGCAAAGTGCAGGTTATCGATGGCTATTCCCAAATTTGAAAAATACGAAGGCCTTACTTACCTGGAAGGGAAAAACATAGCAACGTCTTATCCGAATATTGTTAAGCAATTTTTAAAACGAAATAATATTGAAGCCGGCATACATGAAATCAGTGGATCGGTAGAAATAGCGCCTGGTATTGGTTTAGCAGATGCGATTTGTGACATCGTGAGTACGGGCAGTACGTTACTAAGCAATGGATTAAAAGAGGTTGAAGTGGTTATGCAATCCGAAGCCATTCTCATTGCAGACCCAAAATTACCAACGGATAAGGCAGCGATTTTAGAAAAGCTTTTATTCCGGATAGAAGCAGTTAGGTCAGCAAAAAACAATAAGTATATCTTACTGAATTGTCCGGATGAATCGATTGAAAAAATAACTTCAGTAATCCCGGGAATGAAAAGCCCGACTGTGATGCCATTAAGTAGAAAAGGTTGGTCATCGCTTCATTCCGTAGTAAACGAAAATGATTTCTGGTCTAAGATTGATCAACTAAAATCTTTTGGTGCAGAAGGCATTCTGGTGATTCCAATTGAAAAAATGATTGCGTGATGAAAAATTTAGTGAATCCTAAACGATCAGATTGGCCTTCGCTATGTCAAAGGCCAGCGTTGCAACTTGAATTTCTGGAAAGCGTTGTAAGGAATATTATTACTCGTGTCCGCACTTCCGGTGATGAAGCTTTGAAAGATTTGTCTCTCCAATTCGATAAAGTAAAACTTGAAAATATTCAGGTAACGGAAAATGAAATGGAAGCAGCACAGAAAGAAGTTCCAGAAGAATTAAAAAGTGCAATTCGTACCGCCAGACAAAACATCAGGACATTTCACCAGGCTCAGCAATATAAACCCCTGTTTGTAGAAACCATGCCGGGCGTAACCTGCTGGCGCAAAGCCGTAGCCATTGAAAAAGTGGGAATTTACATTCCGGGTGGCACAGCTCCTTTATTCTCAACGTTACTGATGTTGGGAATTCCAGCAACTCTTGCAGGGTGTAAAGAAATCATTCTATGCTCTCCATCCGATATGACGGGGTCGCTTCACCCGGCCATACTTTTTTCTGCAAAGGAAATCGGTATAAAAAAGATATACAAGGTAGGTGGCGCTCAGGCAATTGCCGCCATGGCCTATGGCACAGCCACCGTTCCTTCTGTTTATAAAATTTTTGGTCCGGGCAATCAATATGTTACAAAAGCCAAACAACAAATAAGTGCGGATGGGATAGCCATTGATATGCCTGCCGGTCCGTCTGAAGTATTGATCGTTGCCGATGAACATGCCAATTCGGATTTTATTGCAGCCGATTTATTGTCGCAAGCAGAACACGGAAGAGATAGTCAGGTTGTACTGATTAGCAATTCCGTCAACCTCCTGGAAAAGGTAAACACACAAGTGGTTGAGCAACTTGAAAAACTCCCCAGAAAAGATATCGCGAAAGCGGCCTTGCAAAATAGCTTGAGCCTGCTGATGGAGAATGAAAGCGACATGATTGACTTTATAAATAGCTACGCGCCCGAGCATCTGATCATCAATACAACCAATAGTGAATTCATATCCGACCGGATTACCAATGCCGGTTCTGTCTTCCTCGGTGCTTTTACACCCGAGGCAGCAGGCGACTATGCATCGGGCACAAACCATACCCTACCTACGAATGGTTTTGCCAAAGCCTACAGCGGGGTCTCACTTTCCAGTTTTCAAAAATTTATTACGTATCAACGACTATCCGAAGAGGGTTTAAAAAGGCTGGGCCCTGTAGTCGAGAAAATGGCACTGGCGGAGCAACTGGTAGCTCACCAGCGCGCAGTGCGTATTAGACTAGACACATTATGAAATTTGATATAAATGCTATTACCAGAAACAATCTGCTTAAGCTAAAACCTTACAGCACAGCCCGCAATGATTACAAAGGGACGGCTAGTATCTATTTGGATGCAAATGAAAATCCATTTGTAACGAACTATAACCGTTATCCTGATCCGACACAATCCCAGCTCAAAACTGAATTGGTCAGGATCAAGGAGGTTGGATCGGAGCAAATTATAATTGGAAATGGAAGCGATGAGTTGATAGACTTACTGTTCCGTGCATTTTGTGAGCCTGGTGTTGACAATGTTATTATTCCACAGCCCACCTATGGAATGTATTCAGTTTGCGCTCAAATTAACCATATCGAAGTGAGGGAACCGCTGCTAACGGATGATTTTCAATTGGATGTGGCATTGCTCAAAAAAAATATTGATTCAAAAACCAAATTGATTTTTCTTTGCAACCCTAACAATCCGACAGGCAACTTACTTGAAACAAAATCCATCATCGATTTACTTAAAACGTTTCATGGAATCGTGATTGTAGATGAAGCCTATATCGATTTTGTGGATAGCAACGGATTGCTTTCACAACTAGATTGTTATCCAAACCTTGTAATTCTACAAACACTTTCCAAAGCATGGGGACTTGCAGGGCTCAGAATTGGGTTAGGCTTTGCATCAGAAGAAATCACCCAACTGCTAACAAAAATAAAACCTCCCTACAACATCAGCCAGGCTAATCAAATCCTTGCGTTAGATGCGTTAAACAAACAAGAATTTAAAAATCGCTGCGTTGAGATAATAGTAAAAGAGAGACGATTACTGGAGGACCAACTAAGCACCTTTTTCTTTGTAAAGAAAGTATTTCCATCCATGGCAAATTTTTTACTGGTAAAACTGGATAATGCGAAAACGTGTTATGAATATTTACTGACCAGAGGAATTGTCGTGAGAGATCGAAGTTCTGCCCCTAAGTGTGAAGATTGTTTGAGAGTATCCATAGGAACACCTGAGGAAAATAAAAAATTAGTAAGCGAATTGACTAATTATCAAAAGATAAAACCATGAAACGGGTACTATTTATTGACCGCGATGGCACCTTAATCGTAGAACCTCCGGATGGACAAATTGACAGTCTGGAGAAGCTACAGTTTCTTCCAGGTGTATTTACCTGGTTAGGAAGGATTGCCGCAGAATCTGAATTTGAATTTGTGCTAGTCACCAACCAGGATGGTCTTGGAACGTCCAAATTTCCGGAAGAAACATTTTGGCCTGCTCACAAAAAAATGATTGCAACCTTGGCTAATGAGGGAATTCATTTTATAAGAGAGCACATTGATAAATCTTTTCCTGAAGATAATAAACCAACGCGGAAGCCAGGCATTGGCATGCTCACCTCCTATTTCAGTTCAGATTATAATCTTAAAAATTCGTATGTCATTGGCGATCGAACGACAGACTTGGAGTTGGCCAATAACCTGGGATGCAAAGGAATCCTTCTTCACAAATCCCTCAACACCACTTTGCCAAATTGTCTAAGCGTTTCATCCTGGCAGGAAATCTATGGGCTTCTGATCCTTAAAACCAGAAATGCGGAAGTGACAAGAATAACAAATGAAACGGATATCGCTATCAAATTGAATCTCGATGGAAGCGGCAAAGCTCAGATTCAAACCGGCATTGGATTTTTTGACCATATGCTTGACCAGGTAGCCAGGCACGGTCAACTTGATTTAGAAATTTCATCAAAAGGCGACCTTCATATTGACGAGCATCACACCATTGAAGATACCGGATTGGCATTGGGTGAAGCTTTCGTCAAAGCCCTGGGCGACAAGAGAGGCATAGAACGATATGGATTCTGTCTTCCCATGGATGATTGCCTGGCACAGGTGGCGCTGGACTTTGGCGGAAGACCCTGGCTCGAGTGGGATGTTAAGTTTGAACGCGAAAAGATTGGGGAAATGCCAACGGAAATGTTTTACCATTTTTTCAAATCATTCAGCGATCAGGCCAAATGCAACCTGAATATAAAAGCTGAAGGAGAAAATGAGCATCATAAGGCTGAAGCGATTTTCAAGGCCTTTGCAAAATCGATAAAAATGGCAAAAAACAGAGATGTTGATAACATGACTTTGCCGTCCACAAAAGGAATCCTATAAGCCTATCAAATTGATAGGCTGATTAAAGATACGTTATAAAATGAAAACTGTAATTCTTAAATACAATGCCGGCAATACGCAATCCGTGGCTTTTGCTCTGAATCGGATCGACGTCAGCTATCAAATAACTGATCGAATAGAAGAAATAATATCTGCTGACAAAGTTATTTTCCCTGGTGTAGGCGAGGCGAACTCTGCCATGAAATACTTGAAAGACAAGCAGTTAGATAAAGTGATACCCAAACTAAAACAACCCGTGCTAGGGATTTGTCTAGGAATGCAACTTATGTGCAGCCATTCAGAAGAAAACACGACTCAATGTCTTAACATTTTTGAATTACCGGTAAAAAAATTTATTGCAACCCATGTAAATAAAGTACCGCACACAGGGTGGAATAACCTGACGCAAACAAAGGGATGGCTTGGTCAGGCTTTTGACAATACCTTTGCATACTTTGTTCATAGTTACTATGTACCTTTGAACCCGTATACAGTAGCACAAACAGATTATAGTATCCCTTTTAGCGCAGCTTTAGAGAAAAATAATTTTTTTGCAGTTCAATTTCATCCCGAAAAATCGGGGGATATGGGCGAGGGTATATTAAAACAGTTTTTGACTTTATAGTGCTTAGTTTTTCATGAAAATCATTCCTGCAATTGACCTGGTAGACGGTAAATGTGTGAGGCTCACCCAGGGAGACTTTAACAAGAAAAAGGTTTATCGGGAGATTCCGGCCGATGTAGCCAAAGAATTTGAGGAGGCTGATCTTGAATATCTCCACCTCATTGACCTGGATGGCGCCAAACAAGGCAAGGTGGTCAATTGGAAAATAATCATCGAAATTTTGGAGAAGACAGCCCTAAAAGTTGATTTTGGAGGCGGTGTAAAAACTACAGAAGAAGTTGATCAGCTATTGGAACTGGGCGTCAATCGAATCAATATTGGAACCATAGCCGTAAGAGAACCTGAAAAACTGGAAGACTGGATGAGGCAGTACGGTACGGAGAATTTCATTCTCAGCGCTGATGTGAAAGGTGATAGCGTGCAAATCAATGGGTGGCAAAACGACTCCGAGTTGTGCATTTATGACCTTGTCTCCCGATTTGAGTCCAGTGGTCTGGAGTATTTGACCTGCACGGATATCGGCACGGATGGTATGCTGAATGGACCAAATTTTGGGCTTTACAAAAAATTAAAAAATCGATTCCCCGAGCTGAAAGTAATTGCAAGCGGTGGAGTGAGTTCTATTGATGACCTGGTTCAGCTACAATACATCAAAGTGGATGCAGTGATAATAGGCAAAGCGCTATACGAAGGAAAGATTAAGCTCACAGAGCTTAAACCATTAACCATTTAAGATTGCTAACCAAACGAATCATTCCTTGTCTGGATGTTAAAGACGGCAGAACTGTTAAGGGTGTCAACTTTGAATCCTTGCGAGACGCCGGTGATCCGGTAGCACTAGGTTATCACTATTCGCAACAAGGCGCAGATGAACTGGTTTACCTGGATATTGCTGCATCAAGCGAAGACCGAAGGACGTTTATATCCCTGGTAAAAGAAGTAGCGGCAGCTTGTTCTATTCCATTTACTGTTGGGGGTGGTATAAACTCAATTGCTGACGTAGGACGATTATTGGAAGCAGGGGCAGATAAAGTAACTGTTAATTCAGCCGTTGTAAAAAAGCCTGAATTAATTGATCAGTTAGCTAATGAGTTTGGATCGCAATGTATTGTTGTGGCCGTTGATGCCAAGCTGGAAAATGATTATTGGATGGTGTATACACATGGCGGCAAAAGATCCGCAGAAAAAGAGCTTTTCACCTGGGCGAAGGAAGCGGAATTGAGAGGTGCCGGTGAGTTATTATTTACCAGCATGAATCATGACGGAACAAAAGAAGGTTTTGCCCTTAACGCGTTGGCAGAACTAAATGAAACTATGAAAATACCCATCATAGCCTCCGGTGGCGCGGGCAGCATGCAACATTTCGCTGACGTATTCACAGCGGGAAAAGCGGATGCGGCTTTGGCCGCCAGTGTATTTCATTTTGGCGAAATTCAACTTCCTGAACTTAAATCTTTTTTAAAGGACAATAATATCCCCGTAAGGAATTAAGAAATGATCGACATCAGCAGCCTTAATTTTGAAAAATCAAACGGGTTGATTCCCTGTATTGTGCAAGACGCTATTTCCAATAAAGTTTTGATGCTTGGCTATATGAATGAGGAAGCCATACTAAAAACACTGGAAACTAAACGAGTAACTTTTTTCAGTCGGTCTAAGAATAGACTTTGGACCAAGGGGGAAACATCCAAAAATTTCCTGAATCTTATCGAGATTATTCCGGATTGTGATGGAGATACAATACTGGTTAAAGCTCAACCCGATGGGCCCACTTGTCACACTGGATCAGCTACTTGCTTTAAAGAAGAAAATAGTCGCTTCAGTCTTCAACACCTGGAAGAAATTATTCAGGACCGGATAAAGTACCCAAACAGCGAATCGTACACTTCAAAATTATTGCAACAAGGCATCAATAAAATTGCTCAAAAAGTGGGAGAAGAGGCTGTGGAATTAATCATTGAATCAAAAGATGATAATAAAGAACTTCTCCTCAGCGAAGCAGCCGATCTGATGTATCATTACTTATTGTTGTTGGCTGCAAAAAACACTTCCCTGGATGAAGTTATAAAGGTGTTGCAACAACGACACAGCCAGAAATAAAATAAGTGATTTAACTGTATAAAGTCAGCTTTGAGACTGCTCATTTTGTCGCATATAATACATCGTCACCAACTCCTTAGTGCTTTGTTTGTGTTTTTCAGCTCCTTTCCTAATTTTCAGCTATGAATGAGGACATAAAACTTATCGGGGGCTTCGAATTTATAGCCCATCACCAAAATACATTTGGGCAGGAAGAAATGATCGAAAGAAGCAGGGAGTTCTATCATAAGATGAATACCCGAAGAAGTGTCAGGGATTTTTCAGATAAACCTATTCCTAAAACAGTGATCGACAACCTCGTTCTCACCGCCTCCACCGCTCCTTCCGGAGCCCATAAGCAACCCTGGTCATTTTGTGTGGTAAGCAATCCAGAAATTAAAGCAAAAATCCGAAAAGCTGCTGAAGAGGAAGAATATGAAAGCTACCATAGCCGAATGCCGCCGGAATGGCTTGAAGACTTGCGTCCTTTGCAAACGGATTGGAATAAACCATTTCTGGAAATAGCGCCTTACCTGATCGTAGTCTTTAAGAAAACGTATGATCTTACACGTGATGGTGAAAAGAAAAGCAATTATTACGTAGCCGAATCGGTTGGTCTGGCTTGTGGTTTTTTAATAACCGCTATTCATCAGGCAGGACTGATTGCCCTTACACACACGCCAAGTCCAATGAATTTTTTAACTAAAATTTTAAACCGGCCCGAGAACGAAAAACCATTTCTCCTGATTCCGGTTGGGTATCCCGCTGAGGAAACCTATGTACCTAAACTCGAGCGAAAAAATCTTGAAGAAATCGCTACTTATTATCCGTGAACCTGCGATTAAGAAGCTCGTCCTTTTTGGGATAAACTTTCAAATAAGATAGCTTATAGGTAATTATTTTTCTTTTAATCACATCCACAAATACACCGTCCAAAATATCAAATTCCGACAACACAAACGAATAGGAAATTCCGGTGGTTTTTGGTTCATAATGTTTGTATACAAACGCGTTGCCTTCCGAAAGACTGGTAAACTCTCCTACTACGGGATATTGACCGGGGACCCTTGACGCCAACGACACCTCCACGTATTCCCGCTTTGGATTCTCGGAATCTTTGATAATGACTACTTTGGCATAATTGTCCTTTCTCGCCATCACCTTTTCCCGATTTGGATTCGATAAAAACCCTCCTCGCTTTGTAATAATTGCCGAGACTGAATAAATACCTTCAAGCCTTTCCATCGGCTCAGTATCTTTCATTAGGTATCTTTTGACCATCCCTTCAAAATCGATTTGCTCGGGAAATGGCGATTGTTTCTTTGCCCTTCCTCCGAATGTCTTAATTTCCTGAGCTAAAACCGAATAAGAGCAGGTGACGGCACAACCAATCAATATCGCTATTTGTATGCGCATAGGGCAGGTCAGAAGGTAATATCCTCGTACTCACAATTTACACATTTTCGGCAGGATATCCGGCCGCGCAACGCCGTTGGCTTAAAGAGGGATTTTCCCATAAGCATGCGCACACATTCCTGTATACCTTCCGTAATGGAAGGATGCGGATGAACACACTCGGCCAATTCCTCAATTCCCTTGTTCATTGAAATCAAAACAGCGACAGCTTGTATTGCGCTGGAAGCATGATTACCAACCACCTTCATACCTAAAATTTTCATATCATCGTCATTGGTAACCAGCAACTTGATAAATCCCTGTGTATTGCGTTTAGCAATGGCTCTTGGAATAACACTGTAATCTAAACTTACCACTTTATAGTTCAGCCCTTTTTCTCTGGCCTGTATCTCATTCAATCCCACGCCCGCAACTTCGGGACTAAGAAACATAATATTACTAATGTTTTCATAAACCAATTTTCTTTTTGGCTTACCAAATATTTTCTCCACGGCATATCTGCCTTCCAGTTCACCCACATTGACCAGAGAGATATCAGCCGTTAAATCACCAACAGCATAAATGTTTGAAACACTGGTCTGTGTATCGTTGTCTTCTATGCCCCGCTGATTAACTCCAATGGGCACCTTGTCATCCCATAACATTTCATAATTAGGTATACGACCAACGGAAACAAGCGCTTTCTCAACATTAAAAACTTCTTTTCCCCCTTCTGTGTATTCAAGCTCATACTCTACCCTTCCATTTTTGATTTCCATCCTGATCAGTTTGGAATTCCTGTGGATGAGCACCCCATTGTTCTCCATGTTGCGCTCTATGATTTTCACTACATCATCATCTTCAAAGGGCAATATTCTGTCACCTTTATCAATCAGGTGGACTTTAGTCTTACCAAAACCGGAAAAAATGGTTGCAAATTCACAACCAATGACCCCCGCCCCTACAATAACCATACTTTCAGGAAAGTCACCCATATTTTCAATTCCATCACTGGTCATCACAATCTTTTCATCAATTGGTAACTCGGGAAGGTAACGCGGCCTGCTGCCGGTTGCCAACACAATGTAATCAGCCCATACCACCTCCCGGGTTGTTCCGTTCATAATCTCAATTTCATTTTGGCTCAACAGCTTAGCTGATCCTTCCCTGAACTCAAGCAATTTGGTATAGTTTGAGTGCTTCAACTGCTCCATGTGCTCAACCAACATCGTCATCCGCTCGGCGACTGCACGCAGTACTTCAGCCTTTATCTCATTGTAATTCACACTTGGCGCGGAAATATTGAATCGCTTCAGGTTCCTTCGGAAGGCAGATGTTTCTCTTGATAATTCCCACCAGGTTTTCGAAGAAAGCGCGCCATTGGTAACCCCAGCTCCGCCTACGAGATTTTTTTCGATTAATAGTGTTTTCTTCTTAAAGTCCAATGCACGCATAGCTGCGGCATATCCGGATGGACCGGCTCCGATAACTACCAGATCGTATTTATTCATATCAATTAAGGCCTATCTATACGGTACCAAGTTAGAAAAATAAGCTCTCCAAGCCTAGAAAATTTTGGACCCAAAAAATTGTTTATCTCCCCGGCAAATGGATACCCGCAACCATACAACGTATACTCCCCCCTCCGCTTTCTTCTATCGTTGCAATTTCCAGCGGTAAAGGCTCCGCATACTTACCGATTTCATTCAACTGTCCTGGTATCAGGGAATCATAGGCAGTTTTGGACATGAGTAGAAACCGATCGTTGGTTGCGTTTTTTACCTCAAACATATTGCCCGCAAATGAGTGCATTTGACCATAGCTTAAAGCAATAACTTTGCGATTGCTTTTCGCCATCAGATCAAGAATAATATCCTTGTCAACTTCGTTTGAAATGGCATCAAGGCAAATACCGGCTACCTTTTCCCCAATCCACATCATCACATTGGTGTGATAAATCGCCAGTCCATTTTCATCTTTAGCATCGAATAATACAGCCCGGTAATCCAGTCTGTCACACAATTCCCGGAATAATTTATCATTTGTTCTTGCGGACCGGCAAGCAAATGCCATTCGGGTGATATGATCAAAAATAATGCTGCCTGTGCCTTCCAGGTATTGCCCTTTGATTTCATATTCACTCAAGTCAATAACTTCGCTTACGTTGAATTGTTCCTTTAACAAACTCACGATATCCTGACGTCTCTCCATTCGCCTGCTTGGCGCCATCATGGGATACAAAATTACTTTGCCATCCTCATGGGTGGTAATCCAATTGTTTGGAAAAATGGCGTCTGTGGTAATTGGCTCGGCAGTGTCATCGACAACGGATATTGAGATTCCCTTGCGGGTGAGGATTCGAACAGAAGAGTCAAATTCATGAAGTGCCTTTCGCTGCACGGATTGAGAATCCTCAGGCTTCTTTTGAAATGCATTTGATGCTGCTGTTTCGGGATTATAATCAAATGAAGCCGGTCTCACCATCAAAAGAGCATGTGGAACTTGTGAATAAGTTGTTTTGTTTTTAAGGGGTTTAAAACCGAATGCCATTTTTACTTTATTTTTGTCTTTTTAAAAACAATTCAAATTGCAAAGCATTCTTGATCTGGACAAAGAACTGTTGCTATTCTTCAACAGTCTGCACACTCCCTGGCTTGATCCCATGATGATGCTGGCCACCAAAACCCTCTTTTGGACACCCCTTTATCTATTCCTGATTTACCTGATCGTGACCTACAAAAAATGGGATTCACTTTATATTCTTTTGGGTGTGGCCCTAACCATTACATTGGCGGATCAGGCAACTTCCGGATTTATGAAACCATTCTTCGGCCGACTACGTCCGTCTCAAGAGCCAGCCCTTGCCGGGTTGCTCCACCTGGTTGATAATTACCGAGGGGGACTGTACGGATTTGCTTCTGGACATGCCGCCAATACATTCGGCACAGCAACTCTTATTTTTTTACTCTTCCGCAGACGCTATACTTGGATATGGATAATATTCTTTTGGGCATTATTTGTGAGCTTCACCAGAATTTACCTGGGCGTTCACTATCCCGGCGACATACTCGTTGGTGCCTTGGTTGGCAGTTGCTGTGGTTGGATTGGATTCCAATTTGCCAATTTATTGGTAAGAAGATTCAACAGGGTTACACCCGTAAACTAATTTCTAACCTTTTAATGCGGTGAAGCAAATCACTTAGAGAGCAGTCGCTTCACATACTTTCCTATAATATCAAACTCAAGGTTAACCGTGTCGTCAGCTTTCAAGGTGTGAAAATTTGTGTGCGCGTAGGTGTAAGGAATAATGGCAACCGTAAATCCGTTGTCTTTAACCTGGAAGCAAGTGAGGCTGACTCCGTTTACGGCAACGGAACCCTTTTCCACAACCATATTCCCTGTTGACGGATCAAATTCGAATTGATACAAGCAACTTCCATTTTGTTCTTGTATCGCTACGCATTTTCCAATCTGATCAACATGACCTTGTACGATATGCCCGTCAAACCGGCCATTGCTGAGCATACACCGCTCCAGATTTACCAAGCCGCCAGTAAACAGCGAACCCAGGTTAGATTTTATAATTGTCTCCTGAATGGCTGTAACCCAATGCATACCTTCTGCCACCTTGGTGACAGTAAGACATACACCACTGTGAGAAATGCTTTGATCTACTTTGAGTCCCCCGCTTATGTTGCTTTCAATACAAAAATGCATATTGCCACCCTCAATTTGAATATCAACTACCTTACCCAAGGATTCAATTATTCCTGTAAACATAAGCGCAAGATAATTATTGTATTAGAATTATCGCATCCAAACAACGCACGGTAGCCGGATTAAACTCATTTATTGGCTTTCATCATTTCACACAAAAACCAAATGTCCTATCTTTCCAACTTAATGGAAATATGAAGTTTGCCATCGCATTAGCCATCATACTCCACGGCCTTATTCACCTGATGGGATTTGCCAAAGCTTTCCGACTAGCGGAAATGAATCAATTGACCCGATTTATTTCTAAACCTATAGGAACGGTGTGGCTTATCACCAGCCTCCTTTTGGTATCTGGAGGAATTTTGTATTTGTTGAAAAACCCATACTCCTGGTTACTTATGGGGAGCGGACTAATCGTCTCTCAACTACTAATTGTCTTCTTTTGGCATGATGCCAAAATAGGAACCATTGCAAATCTGATACTACTTCCCTTAGTGTTGACAAGTTTTGGGGTTTGGAATTTCGAAAGAAAAGTAACTCGTGCAGTTGATTCCCAAAAGATGAACCGGCAAGAACCGGAACTAGTAGACGAGTCGGCCATTCGCTCACTCCCATCAATGGTCCAATTTTGGTTATACCATACGGGGGTACTTGGGAAACCAAAAGTCTGGAACGCGCTCATTATACAATCAGGGGAAATGAAATCTTCCCCAGATGGCAAGTGGAGTCAATTTGCAGCGCGGCATTGGGCAAGTTTTGAAAAGCCTGGTTTTGTATGGCATGCAAGAATGGAGGCCGGGCTTGGAATTCACGCAGCTGTATTAGATCAATATTTGGAAGGGAAAGGAAGCATGCTTGTAAAAATGCAGTCATTAATTGAGCTGGATGAAGTGGTTGGCGCTGAGATCGATGAGGGGGCCATGCAACGTTATCTTGCGGAGATGGTTTGGACGCCCTCATTTGCTTTGAGTCCTTATATAAGGTGGGAGCAACTGGACAATGTACGGGCCAAAGCCACTATGAAATTTCAGGAAATTGAATCATCGGTAACATTTACATTCAATGCCAGGGGACTGATTATTCAATGTGAAGCCGATCGATACTATTATGAGAATGGAAAATCGAGAAAAGAAAGTTGGGTTGTGAATATAGATGAATCCGGATATAAAAATTTTAACGGAATACTGATCCCAGCCGCTGCCTCAATCACCTGGAAACTGAAAACCGGGGATTATACCTGGTTTAAAGTGGAGATAATGGATATACAATTTAATACGCGCTAAATAGTACATTGGCACATTGTTTCGCCTATGCGCATTGCCGTCTTCTCCAATTTTGATCTATACAGCAACTTGGCAATTAATTTTCTGCTGGATGAATTGCGGATGTATGACTTTAAACTTTTTCTCACTTACAACGTGGGGGCAAACAAACCAAAAATTCCACCACTTAAGGCACTCGCATACTTTGAAACCGACTTTGTTGTAAATCATCTCTTCCCTTTTATTGAGAAGAATGAAACGAAAGGTTTCGCGTCTTTCGGGCAAATAAGTAAGGAATACGATGCCGAGCTTAGTTTTGTAAACAAGGCAAATGATCCTGAATTTATTAGTAAGCTTCGCATCTTTAATCCCGATCTGATTGTTGTTATCCGTTTTGGACAGATTTTAAAAGGTGAAATAGTTTCCATACCGGCAAAGGGAATCGTGAATTTGCATTCGGCCAAATTACCCTACTACCGCGGTGTAATGGGTACCTTCCGGGCACTTCAGATGGGCGAAAAGAATATCGGAGCCACTATTCATTTCATTGCGGACAATACAATTGATACCGGGCCAATAATTAAAATTATCAATTTGCCCGTTCATCGTAATCACAGTGTGTTGTGGCATACGGTAAGCTTGTATCCTGTTGCCGTCAATGAATTAAAAAAAATTATAAAAATGATTGCGGATAATGAGCCTATCGCCACAGAGCCACAACCAAAAGATGGTTCCTATTTTTCATTTCCAACGCAGCATGATTTCGAATTACTAAAGAAAAAGTCCATACCTGCTTTCAATCAGGAAGAGTATGCTGAACTTTTGGGTCATTATTACAAAATTGATAAAGACTGGGTCATGAAAACAATTTCGCAGGATAAAGATGCTGATAAGGTTACTTTAGCATGATGAATAGAGGTAAAGGGATCAACCACTCTTTAAAACTTTACAATCTTCTGCTTATAAAGATTAACGGAAGGAGAAATTAAGTTAATTTTATAGTTACCTGGGAAGGGCTGAAATAAGAAATCTTATAAACAGATGTCATGGAAAAATTAGGCAGAAATGATTCCTGTCATTGCGGAAGCGGCAAGAAGTACAAGAACTGTCACATGAACGCTGAAACTTCCAAAAGGGGTGTGAACAAAGCATTGATCATGGCTGGACTTTTGCTGGCGATATTAGCAATTGGCATCATTGGGTATTTCGTCAACGCAAATAAATCTGCCGAAGTGCAAGGCAACGGATTTAAACCATCACCACCGCCGGCAGGCGAAGCGCCTCCGGGAAAAGTCTGGTCCTATGAACATGGCCATTGGCACGATGCATTTTAGCCGGATTGATTCAAGAACCCATTTTGTATAGGCAAATCGTTCTACGATGCGAGTGACGTTTTATCACTACATTTTACATTTCCTTCTTTTGGTACTGCTTCTCAACTGCAAAAAGGAAAGCAAAATACTTCAGGTTGAAACAATCAAAGTTGATTCGCTTAGCCAGATTGTTGCAATTGAGGATTCACTGGTAAGACCGATAATCTACACGCAAATCAATGGCCTTGGTGAATTACCTGTTCCAAAAGCCAAACAATTGTTTATCAGTGCCTTGCTGCCATCTATCCTCATTTCAAAATATCACCTGGCTGAACAACAACGGAAAATACATGCATTGAAAGAAAAGAAGAAATGGACTTCAGTGGACAGTATCCACTATAACCACTTAAAAACTGACTATAAAGCCAACGGCCTGGAAAACTTGCTGTTACGAATGCGGACTGTACCGAACAGTATTGTGCTGGGACAAGCAGCCCTGGAAAGCGGTTGGGGACAATCAAGGTTTTTCAGAGAAGGAAACAATATTTTTGGTATGTGGTCATATAATCGCAACGAGCCACGATTAAAAGCCTCACGAACAAGGGAAAATGATCAAATTCATGTAAGGCGATACGACGATTATTTACAATCCATCGATGACTACTTCAAAACATTGGCTACCGCCCGCGCTTACCGGGGACTACGAGAAGCGCTGTATGAAACTCATGAAGTGAACGAATTGTTACCTTATCTTAAATATTACAGTGAGCGCAGAATGGAATACGTAGATCAACTTAGAAAAGTGATAGAACAAAATAACCTCACACAGTACGATCAGTTCATTATTGATCCTCAATATTTCGTTGAAAAATGAAATGGATGCTTTTCATAGTATGCTCAAGTCTGATCTGTTGCACCCGTTCGGATAAAAATGATACCATGGAAGGTGACCAAAATAAATCGGTTAAGTCAATTCCTGAAAAGGAGGTAGTCTGCTTTGTGTATCACCGCTTTGGGGATAACCGATTTCCAAGTACAAACATATCCATCGAAGATTTTGAAAACCATCTCAACTGGTTATCGGAAAATAAATTTCAAGTGTTAAGTTTTTCAAAAGCGTTGGATTATCTTCAATCAGAAGGCGAGTTGAAAAAAGTGGCCGTTATCACCATCGATGACGGTTACAAGAGCTTCCTTACCAATGGTCTGCCCCTGCTTGAAAAATATAACCTGCCAGCCACACTATTTATTAATACGGAAACGGTAGGAGCCCCTGACTACCTGAGCTGGCCTGACCTGCAAAAGATAATGACAAAACAAATAGAAATTGGTAACCATACACACTCCCATGCGTACTTCCTTAACAAACCAATTTCCAGCAGGTATAAATATTTTGAAAAAGAAATTGAACAGAGTCAGGATATTATTCGTGAAAATCTGGGGATTACGCCTAAAGTATTTGCTTATCCTTACGGTGAATTTGATACCAAAATGAAAGACATTGTGAAGTCGTTGGGATTTATGGGTGCAGTTGCTCAAAATTCGGGAGTAATAGATCAATTGACAGACATATATCAATGCCCCAGGTTTCCAATGTCAGATACGTACGCAAAAATATTTAAAGATAAAGCGTTAATGCGATCGCTCAGGGTGGTCAAAAGCTCAGCAGCAAGCAATATCCTTCAAGAAAATGAAAACCAGCCTCTGTTGGAATTGCTGGTTGATTCAAAAGGGCTCCGGGTAAGTGAAATGCAATGCTTTGTTCAGGGTAGTCCGTGTAATTTAAAATTAGGGGAAAGCCAATCAGGAAGCACAAGGGTCACCTTACAAGCGGTCAATTCAATAGTAAACAGAAGAAGGACGCTGTACACCCTGACCGCACCAGACTCAGCGGGGGTTTGGCATTGGTTCAGCCATTTGTGGATTAATCCTGGAGTAAACTGACAATGAAACATATCGCGAAGTTGATTTTTAGCCATAAAGGGATTGCAATCGCTGTTGCATCATTGATTACCTACTCATGCAGCACTAAACCGGAGAATCAAATTTCCAATCCGGTTTTTATAAAATATTCTGTACGCAGCTCATTTCCACATGATAGAAATGCATTCACAGAAGGCCTGATAATTCACAAAGGAGAATTGTACGAAAGTACTGGTCAGGAAAATTCATATATCGGAATAATCGATATTAAAACAGGAGTGCCTGATAAAAAGATAATTCTGGATAAAAAATATTTTGGTGAGGGCATAACTATTCTAAATAATAAAATCTATCAATTGACATGGGAGCACAATGAAGGTTTTGTTTATTCACTGGATAATTTCAAGTTGCTTAGAACTTTTCAATATCAAACAGAAGGTTGGGGATTGACAACCGATGGTTCAAACCTTATTATGAGCGACGGCACATCATCATTGTACTTTTTGGATACTATTGATTTCAAAGTGAAACGTAAAATGGAAGTATCCTACCAAGGTGTCTCAGTAAGTGAATTGAATGAATTGGAATATGTCGATGGTTTTATATTTGCAAACATCTGGCGAACAAACTGGATAGCCAAAATTGATCCGACAACTGGAAACATCAGCGGGTTTCTAGATTTAACTCCATTGGCTCAACAAGCCAAGCTCCTCAATCCAAATGTCGATGTATTAAACGGTATAGCCTGGCACAACGCTACTCAGCTATTGCTCGTTACAGGAAAATTTTGGCCTTATATTTATGCACTCAAACTCCAGGATCCAGTTTAACATTTTATCGATTATGCACCCTAAATTTATTCTCGTCCCATTTTGCATGCTCATTGTCACAATCACTATGGCGCAAAACCCCTATCCTTTAAAGGAAGATGTCTCCTCGCTGAATGGGATTATTAAGGCTTACTATGAAGTGGTATCAGGGCCTGAAGGTCCAAAGCAAACCGAACGAGACAAATCACTTCACTACCCGACTGCCAATGTGATGATAACCGGTGTTAACAAAACAGGGGAACGATTTTTAAGATCTATGACTTTGAAAGAGTTTCATGCCAATATGCCTTTAGATGCATTTTATGAAAAAGAAATTAACCGGGTAACCGATGAATTTGGAAACATCGCCCATGTGTGGAGTACCTATGAATTTTCGGAAAGACCTGAAGGACCCGTCTTAGGTCGTGGCATCAATAGCATTCAATTGTATAACGATGGCGAACGCTGGTGGATATTGAACTGGACATATGACAGTGAGCGAAGTAGTAATACCATACCTCAAAAATATCTCCCGGAATAATCCCGGATTCACAGGCCTTTCAGAAGCGTAAACCACTTTGATTCTCAGTTACGGATTTTTCAACTCGTACCACTTAATATTTTCCAATAGCCTCCTTCTACCCTGCTGGTCCGGAGCATAATTCCTGGCCAAATAGGAAATAATTTTTTCTTTATTATCCCCCAAATCCCACAGGTTTTGTGTTTCCTGCATCCATACTATTGTATTTTCCCAACCTTCCCGGGTAGCTCTGTTTTGTGTAATTAATTTGGCCGAATGGCAGGGTGTGCAATTTGAAATAACCAGATCGAAATTCTCGTCTGCTTTCAAACCAGTGGGTGTATGGATTCCGTCTTTCACATCAGCTAAGTCAACAAATATACTTTTTAAATTTTCTTCAGAAGAATTGAAATCCGATGGCTGATAGAAATAAAGAAAGTAAATGGTGGTCGACAATAGGATCACCAATACGCCCATTACCCCCACAACAGCATTTGTAACAATTTTTACAATCCGAATGAATTGATCCTCCACGCTATACAATTTTTACGGCTATGCGATGACACGCATTATTGAGATACCCTCTGGGATTCCAACCCGGTACCACCATAGGCTGACTTTTTCCGTTGCTGTCAGTAGCTCTGGCCCACACTTCGTAATAGCCCTTATGAGGAAATTGAATGGAGGAATTCCATCGCTGCCATGCTAATCTGTTAACAGGTTTATTGAGCTTACAAGCCTGCCATGTAGTACCAAAGTCAATCGAAATCTGCATGTTACTTACTTCACCCTCCCCTGCCCATGCTTGCCCACGCAACGATAATGTTTTTCCAAGTTGGATAATCGCTCCGGATTTGGGAAAAGTGATAACTGACTTCACTGGCATCGATTCAATGATGCACATGTCGTTTACAGCTACTTCAGATCCAGGCGCTACAGGATTACAAGGCACTTTGTAGGAATCCCCCTTCATCTTCTCGCCATCATGTATTTTGTTGCGTACAACCAATTTCTTTATCCATTTTCCCGATACCGATGCCGGCCAGCCACCTGCAACCAATCTGAGGGGAAATCCGTGTACTAAAGGTATATCCTCACCATTCATTTGAAAGGCAAGCAAGGTTTCGTCTTGCATTGCTTTACTAATTGGCACACCTCGTGAAATAGCATCTTTGTTTACATCACCACTCAAATGAAGGTCGGCTCCATGGTATCCAATATAAACTGCATTAGGTTTTATACCGGCATCTTGTAAAACATCACGCAGTCGCACGCCTGTCCAACGGGCGCAGGATACCGCCCCTACTCCCCATTGATTACCACTTGCCGGAGGATTAAATTCTCCTCTACCATTTCCGCCACACTCCAGCGTGAGCTGATAGGTATACGTTTTGAATTTTGTTTTCAAATCATTGATAGAATATGTCTTTGGCTTAATTACGGACTCGCCTTCAATTTTTAATTGCCATTCAGCGACATCAATCTCTGTCGGCATCAACCCATTGTTGCGGATGAACATTTTACTAGAGGGTGTTACATCGTCATCCAACTGATGCGCCATTGCCTCCACGTTCCATGGACGATCATTAAGCACTTTCATTTCTTTGTCTTTGCCAAACAAAGTGAATGGATCGTTCTGATCCACAAATAATAGCCGGTAACCTGCCGGCATAAGATTTCCGTACGCAATATCAGAAGCCAATAACACAGACAGGGTGCCACCGACACTGCGTGTAATGAACTTACGCCTCGAAATCATAAAGTATCAGCGTTTACTGGTTTGCAGAATAAACTCGGCTGTTTCCTTTTTAAATTGCTCCAAAGAAGGTCGGTGTGTATACATCATATGTCCGGCTTCGTAGTACTTCATAATGATGTTGGATTTAATTTCTTTCTCCAGGCCAAGGTGATCAATAGAATATTCAACGCCATAGAAAGGTGTGGCCAGATCATACAATCCGTTGAGGATTAAAATTTTCAGATGTGGATTGCGTGACATGGCTTGTGCCATATCGGGTCCGGTGTTTGGCGGCGTTGGAAAACCTCCGCCATTCATGGCGTGTTTCCAGTCCCACTCAAAACCGGGACGGGCATACGCAGAAGTATAATACGTGTTTGCCTTGTTTACTTTTAATGTATTGTAGAAATAATCCATGAACAATGCGGTATATCCCGGACTGATGGCTGAACTCTGAGGATCATAGATTGAATATTGAGTTAACGGATCCTGATTAATACCTGTAAATCGTGAATCCAATCTCCCTACAGTTTTACGCTCAGTCCTTAGCAACTCCTCTGTGAATTCAGGTTCCGAAACTCGGAGGTCTGCTTGATTTAGGTATTCCTTACTAAGACCTGTGAAATAAGTAAGACGATCAAGTATCTTGTCTCTGTTAATTCCTGAAAGCTTATCTCCTTCCATCAGCGCGGTAGTGTATTCCCCTTTAGCGAAGTCCCGGGATTCTTGCAGGTAGGACTGAAGACTGGTCGGCTTATTTGGTACTTTGTTGTGATACCAGGCCGTTGCCGAATAAGTGGGTAGGTTCATCACGTAGGATATATCATCGCCTTGAGCGAACACTAAAGTGCGTAAGTCAAACACGGCAGAAACCATCACCACACCATTCATGGCCATGCCTACATTTTCCTGCAGGTAGTTCACAACACCAGCATTACGAAATGTTCCATAACTTTCGCCAATGAGATACTTCGGTGAGTTCCATCTATCGTTTTCTGTGATGAATTGTTTGATAAATTGACTAATCATCTTGATATCCTGATCAACGCCCCAGAAGTTTTTGTTCTTGGCTTTTCCTACCGCTTTGCTTAGCCCTGTTCCGATAGGATCCATCATGACAATATCGGTCACATCCAAAATGGATGAATTATTATCCTCTAGCGTATAAGGGGCAGCCGGTGTAAATCCGGGATCGTTTACAACGGCACGTCTTGGACCAATCACACCCATATGCAACCAAATGGATGAAGAGCCAGGACCGCCATTAAAAACAAAACTGATGGGTCTGGTTTTTGGATCCGTTACGGCATCTTTCAGATAGGCGGTAAAACCATGTAGCGCAATGGGCTCATCATCATTATTGCGGAGCAGCAATGTGCCCGCGATGGCTTTGTAATTGATTACTTTGCCATCGATCTTAACAGAATGCGAAGTGGTAGCTACTTCTGCTTTGGGAATGGAATCGCTTTTCGCCTGAGCCCATGTCAACGTGTATAAGAACGGGATCAATAAAAAGAGAAGGAGTAATTGGACTGTGGATTTCATATTGTATTGTATATAAATGCTTTCCAAAGTACTAAAATTTCATTGAGGTTGAAAGAAATCTTATTTTACCAATACCTATATTAACCAGATGAAACCAATTCAAGCAGCCAAGAGATAATTCGATTTCCCTATCAAATCCTTGGATCAGCTTTCGAGGCAAAAAGGGTGAATTCATCCTTGAAAATGTCGTTCCTGTTACCGCATTGATTCACCTGAAATCATTCAACCTGTTTTCAGCATTATTTTTTAGCAACGGGTAATAATGAACGTACACTCGAGTCAATTTTCAATGATAGAAGTCGATAAAGAATCATCTTTGTTGGTGGGAGACTGGTTCGAAACTTCGGCCAAACTTCAGCAAGAAGGTGTAAAGAAACAGATCGCCAAGATTCTAAAGAAAGGTTTGGCTTCGGATTCAGGATATGGAGAGCCTGCTTGGGCATCCTGTTGTTGGACATAGCTGGGAAGGGTTTGTTATTGAAAACCTGTTGGCCAGCGTTCCTGTTTGGGCATCGCCCTATTTTTACAGAACTTCCGCAGGGGCAGAAATTGATTTAATCATTGAAGCCGGAATTAAAAAGAAAATAGCCATTGAAATAAAACGTTCACTTGTGCCTTCCATCAGTAAGGGATTTCAATTTGGTTGTGAGGATATAAAGGCAACACACAAATACTTCGTTTATCCGGGAAAGGAAACATTTTCGTTATCAGGTGATGTCAGGGCACTATCTTTAATTGAGATGATGAGTGAGGTAAATAAAATAATTGGCTCTTGACAGCCAGTCGTGAAGCTGGCATTACGAAATAATGGGTGTCAAGAAATTAAGCGGCATGACCGCATCTTCCTAAAAGGCCTTATTTCTTTATATTTGATCCATGCCATCCATCCTCCCTGGTTACGAGTACGACACCTGCCTGCCGGTTTACCTGCCGAAGCAAAGCGAAGGCAAGGCAGGCAGGTCCTCATCTCTTAAATTCATATTATGTCCTCACTAATTCAGGGATACGAGTATGATGTTTTTATCTTTTATCGCCATAACGATAATCGAACAAAGCGTATTATTGAATTCATCAAGTATGAAGAAATGAATCTTTACGTTGGGCTATAATTCTTTTAAATCGCTTCAGAATTTAATAGATTTGGCTTATGAAAACCTACATTCTCACCTTGGATGAGACTCAGGAAGATGTGATTAAGGCATTGGCCAAAGCCTTAAAAATTGACATACAATCTATCACTGAAGCAGATGAAGACAATGCACTATGGCTTGCCATGGAAGAGGGGAAGAAATATGGTCGACTAGGAGAAAAAGAAGGTCAATCTTTCCTTGACGAGCTGGGTAAATGAAACTACTCGTTGACAAAAGTTTTGTACGAGACTCAAAGAAACTTCCTCATCAAGCCCAAAAGCAACTCAAAGAAATAATCACGAAATTGTTAAGTTCTGCATCATGGCAAGAAATTAATGCAGCAAAGATGGAAGGTGCTAAAAATGCCTACCGCATTCGTTTCGGGAATTATAGGCTTGGTATCTATAAAGATGGAGAGTACATTGTCCTTTCTCGTGTTTTAGATAGAAAGGACATTCACAGATACTTTCCAAAGAAATAACCCATGCCCTCTCTCCTACCCAACTTCGAATACGACATCTTTATCTCTTATCGCCACAACGATAATTTAGATGGTTGGGTAACAGACTTTGTTCAAAATTTAGAGAAGGAACTACGCAGCACACTCAAAGATCCCATTACCATTTACTTCGATAAAAACCCCAACGATGGCCTGCTCGAAACCCATAACGTTGACAAAAGCCTGGAAGGAAAACTAAAGTGTCTCATTTTTATTCCCATCATCTCCCAAACCTATTGCGATTCCAAAAGCTTTGCATGGCAACATGAGTTTGTGGCGTTTAATAAACTGGCAAAAGAGGGTGAGCTTGGAAGAGATATCAAAGTGAGCAGCGGCAACGTAGCCAGTAGAATTCTGCCTGTTAAAATTCATGACCTTGACCTTGAGGATACTTCTACTATTGAAAACGAAATTGGTGGTGTGCTTCGAGCAATTGAATTTATCTACAAATCAGGAGGTGTAAATCGTCCGCTGAACTCAAAAGACGATGAAGTTAGGACACCCGGCAAAATCCTTTACCGCGATCAGGTAAACAAAGTAGCCAATGCGGTTAAAGAAATGATCGTTGGAGTAAAATCCAGCGGAACTCAAAGACCAGGCACAATCGAAATAAAGTCCCAGGCTCCAACTAAATCTAATAAAAAGGCTTTGATGCTTGGCTCTTTGGCTATAATTCTAGTAGCATTGGCAGGATACTTTCTGGATCCAATATTGTTATCCACCGGAGGACAAGCAGAGACTTTTGATAAATCCATTGCTGTGCTTCCGTTTGTAGACATGAGTCCAAATCAAGATCAGGGATACTTTTGTGATGGTATCTCAGAAGAACTTATCAATGCTCTCGTTAAAATTCCTGATTTAAAAGTTTCAGGAAGAACTTCTTCCTTTTCATTTAAGGATAAGAACACTACGCTCAAACAAATAGGTAATGAACTTGGTGTAAGCATTATTTTAGAAGGCAGCATTCGCAAATCAGGAAACAATTTGCGGATTACCGCACAGCTTGTAAATACTGAGAATGGATTTCACTTGTGGAGTGAAACTTACGACCGGGAGTTGAATGATATTTTTAAAGTACAGGATGATATCACGCGCGCCATCATCCATTCTTTGAATATTCTTTTGGTAGGCACTACTGGAGAACAACGAAAAGTGGAGACGACAAACCTGGAAGCGTATGAAGTATACCTGCGTGCCAGGCAAAGTCTGGCTTTGAGGGGTGAACACTTGCATGAGGCTAAGAAACTATTTGAAGAGACCATCGCCTTAGACCCCAACTATTCCCCTGCTTATTCCGGCTTAGGCAGAACACTTTCCTTATCTTTTATGTACTTGTCCCCTACGCCTGAGGAGAATATAGAAAACTGGACTCATGCGAAACAATCAGCAAGGCAGGCATTGGAAATTGATCCCTCTAATGCAGAAGCGTACTCAGTTCTTGGTTCTGTAGCTGCCCATTATGAGTGGGATTGGGAATCCGCTATTCGCTATTTCCAAAAATCCGTTGAGCTTGCCCCGAATGATGCGATGATCATCAACATACTTGGTGATTTCTATCGCGTAATCAACCATCCTCAACTCATAGAAACAGAAACAAAAGCTATCGAACTCGATCCACTTCAATTCGTCAATCATCTTGATTTAGCCGTTGCCTACGCATCAAGAAAAGATTGGCCCAATGTTATCACTTACACAAATAATGCACTAAAGATGAATTCCCTAAAAGATTACCAGGGCGCACAAGGTGGTGCGAGATATTTTTTGGTTAATGCTTATTTGCATCTCAACAAATTTGATGAAGCCACCAAATTAGCTCAGGATATTCCGGAGATGAAAATTGTAGTTGATACATACATAGCGATTGCCAACAAGGCCGATGAGGGGCTTATCCTAACAAAATTAATGGATTCTCAGGGTCGTTTTCATTCAATCTGGTTCTATCTAAAATTAGGACTTTGGGATGCGGCACTGGTTCGGTTAGAGGAAGCTTATGAACAACATAATCCACAATTGATTCTTCAAATCTCATTCATGGAAGAATTTCAGGACCGTACAGAGTTGAGCAGTTTCATGACAAAGCCAGAAATAAAAGCGCTTTTGGAAATCCGAAGAAATAACGAGACTCTACGTCATTAGCTAATATGATATTCAAAACTTAATTGGGGTTAATTTATATATTTATCAATGGGTTCCATAATCTCCGGCTTCGAATACGACATCTTCACTTCTTATCGCCACAACGATAATAGAAGCGGCTGGGTAACGGAGTTTGTCAATGCACTTCAAGAGGAGCTGGCCGCTACCATCAAAGAACCACTTTCCATTTACTTTGATAAAAACCCTCACGATGGCTTGTTGGAAACCCACAACGTTGACAAAAGTCTGGAAGGCAAACTAAAGTGCCTCATCTTTATCCCTATCATATCCCAAACCTATTGCGATCCCAAATCTTTTGCCTGGCAGCATGAGTTTTGTGCATTCAATAAGTTAGCGAAGGAAGATCAGTTTAGAAGAGATATTAAGTTGAGCAATGGCAATGTGGCCAGCCGCATTCTTCCTATCAAGATTCATGATTTGGATACAGAAGATACAAATACAATTGAAAATGAAATCGGTGGTGTATTACGTGGAATTGAATTTATTCGCAAAACGGCAGGCGTAAATCGGCCCCTGACTGCTCATGATGATTCACTAAGGGAATCCGGTAAGATTCTCTACCGAGACCAGGTCAACAAAGTTGCCAATGCGATCAAAGACATTATTAATGCCGTAAAACCCAGAGAAAGAACGTTGGCAAATAAGCTCGAAGAGAAGATTGTTCACCCCGCAAAAAGCACGAGGAGGTTAGGTGCGCTCGTAGCAATCATTGTTTTATTAATAATTACTGCCTTATACTTCATCTATCCTAAATTCACCAGTGTTCCTCCCTCGGAGGAACTTGAAAAATCTATCGCGGTCTTGCCTTTTGCAGACATGAGTCCTAACAAGGATCAGGAATACCTGGGTGATGGAATTGGAGAGGAGATATTGAACGTTCTGGCAAGGGTAAAAGATTTAAAGGTGATAGGCCGAACTTCTTCATTCTCTTATAAAGGAAAGGGAACCGATCTCAAAACGATTGGGCAGGAATTAGGTGTCAGCACTATTCTGGAAGGTAGTGTTAGGAAAGATGGCAATAAAATAAGAATCACTGCACAGTTCATCAATGCCCGGGATGGCACGCATCTATGGTCCGAATCATATGACCGCGAACTAAAGGACGTTTTTCAAATTCAGGATGAATTGGCCAAGAGTATTTCAAAGTCATTGTTGACCACATTTGAGGATCCTGCATCAGAGGCAACCAGAAACGAAGGCCCTGCCAACAATGACGCATACAACTTGTATTTACTGGGTAAATATCAATTTAGTCAAAGCACTGAAACTGATGTGGACCGTAAAACAAAATATTACGAGTCAATCAAGTTTTATAAGCAATCCATTAGGCTCGATAGCACTTTTGCCAGTAGCTACGCTGACCTGGCTCAAACATATATATTTTACGGTTTTTTCTTTGGCGATCAGGAAATTAAAAATGTATACGATTCAGCAGAGTTAAATGCCAGAAAGGCTTTGGCATTGGACAATAGAAATGTTCAGGCTTATATCGACATGGCATTGGTTAAAAGAAACAGGGACTGGGACTGGGAGGCATCACGTGGATATTTCCAAAGGGCAAAATCTATCGCCCCAAACTACGGATTCACTTTTGGGCATTATTCAATGCTTTTATCCGCCATTAATAAAACCGACAGCGCTTTATACTATTCAAAAAAGCGGTTGAGTTGGATCCCAACTCAGACGTTGCTCGATTTTACGCCATGCGGGCCGCCTACTACGATAGGCAGTTTAATGATGCTTTTTCTATTTCAAAAGGGATAAATGAAAGCGGAAGAAGTGGCTTTTTCATTGAAATTTTGTCCCATGTAAACAAAGACAAGTCTGTATCGAAACTCCTCAATAGTTTAGCGTTCGAAGAACCAGTCAAAAAGGGGTTAGAAAACTATTACCATACGAATGGTTGGGATGCTTTGATGAAAAGGCTGTATACCACCCATCTTGATATGATGATAAACGAGACAATGGTATTTATTTATGGAGCGCCAAAAGATGTAATTTTTGAAAAGCTCAATGCAGATGCTGACAACAGAGTTGGAAGGATGGTCTATCTTCTCATTGATCCGGTGTATGACCCCATCCGTTCTGATCCGCGCTATGATCAGCTGTTGAAGCGAATGGGGCTGGATAAGTACAAGTGAGCATTCCTGCCTATATCAGATGCCATCCATCTTACCTGCCTGCATATCTTCAGCTCCCATTGCCATAGCAATCACCTTACTTTGTAATAATTTTGATTTAGGTTAAATTTACTTCATGCAAACCATCACAATCACACTACCGGATAACAACGAATTGGATCCCAAACAGACCGTAAAGTTTTTGGCGGCTAAACTTTATGAAGCTGGAAAAATAACATTGGGGCAAGCTGCAGAAATGGCCGGCTTGACCAAAGTAGCATTTGCCGAGATATTGGGAGACTTTGAGGTTTCATTAATTAACTATCCAGTTACTGAAATGAAGCGTGATGCCAATCAAATATAGTATTGTCATTGCCGACACCAGCTGCTTTATTCTTTTGGATAAAATCAATGAACTAGATTTATTGCAAAAAGTATTTAAGACAGTCACTACAACAAAGGAAATTGCTAACGAGTTTAATAAGCCTTTGCCTATTTGGGTGACCATTCAAGCAGCCACCAATCAAAGATATTCTGAGCTACTTGAAATTGAAATAGACAAAGGAGAAGCAAGCGCCATTGCATTGGCCTTGGAAACCAATGATTCACTTCTCATACTTGATGATCAAAAAGCCAGAAAACTTGCAGAAAGACTAAATCTCAAATATACTGGAACTTTAGGAGTGCTTTTAAAAGCGAAGGAGAGAGAGATATTGCCAGCAATTAAGCCGTTTCTTCAAAAAATTCAACAAACTAATTTTCGTTTTTCTGAGAAAGTGTTTGATCAAATTCTTCGGGAGGCAAAAGAATAACGCATCAAGCGAATGGCATCCTTACTCCCCGACTTCGAATACGACATCTTTATCTCTTATCGCCACAACGATAACAGAACTGGAGGCGTCACCGAATTCGTAGAGCACCTGAAGGCTGAGTTGGCAGCTACGATCAAAGAACCGCTTTCGATATATTTCGATCAGAATCCACACGATGGTTTACTCGAAACCCATAACGTAGACAAAAGCCTGGAAGGAAAACTAAAGTGTTTGATTTTCATTCCCATCATTTCGCAAACCTACTGTGACCCCAAATCTTTTGCCTGGCAGCATGAGTTTGTCGCGTTTAATAAGTTGGCTAAGGACGATCCGTTTGGCAGAGATATTAAACTGAGTAATGGTAATGTGGCGAGTCGGATTCTTCCTATTAAAATTCATGAACTGGATGCGGGCCTAAATTGGCAGACGCCACTACAATTGAGAAGGAAGCGTGATGAAAAAAACTTGAATAGCACGAAGTACAAGAATCAGGTCAACTAGGTAAGCATTTGCTATTTGTAGGCATACCATCCGCAAGTACGTACCTGCTTACCGAAGGCAGATTCCACATCTTCATCACCTGGCATAAGCCTGAACTCTTAAAATTAAGAGTATACTTAAAATATTGTTATATTTGATGTAATATTTTAATTATACACAAAACTTTCACAATAATGCCTAATGCGTACACCCTAAGGCCTATTTATCTTGATAGAATAAAACCATATATCGGTAAAAACCTGATAAAAGTGTTGGTGGGGCAGCGCAGAGTTGGTAAAAGTTATCTTTTACTTCAACTGATGGATATCATCCGTCAACAAGACCCTATGGGCAATATCATTTATATCAACAAAGAGCTTTTCGAATACGATAGTCTTCGCGATTACAAGGATTTGATGAAAAGCATAAGCAACCAAAGTCGACAAAAAGTTAACAACTATCTATTCATCGATGAGATTCAGGACATCGAAAATTTCGAGAAAGCTATGCGTAGTTTGCAAGCCAAGGGTGAGCATGATATTTATATAACGGGTAGCAATGCGTTCTTACTTTCCGGAGAACTGGCAACTTATTTAAGTGGACGTTATATTGAGTTTAAAATTTTTGGACTGTCGTATAATGAGTTTCTCACGTTCCACCAATTGCCGGATTCGCAAGAAACATTTCTGAAATACTTGCGCTATGGGGGCCTACCCTATCTGATTAACATCAATCTTACCGATGAGTTGGTTTTTGATTACCTGCGCAACATCTATGCTGCCATCCTCTTTAAAGACATTGTGGCCAGGCACAACATTCGAAATGTTTCGCTTTTAGAAAACCTGGTAAGCTATGTGGCTGATAATGTTGGAAATCTACTTTCTGCCAAAAGCATCAGCGACTTTTTAAAATCGCAAAAAGTGAAAGTAACACCCAATGTTATCCTGAGCTATCTAGGATTTTTAGAACAAGCCTTTTTCATTTTAAAAGTGAACCGGGAAGAACTACGCGGAAAGAAAATTTTTGAAATCGGTCAGAAGTATTACTTAGAAGACCTGGGTCTTCGCCATGCGCTATTAAGCTATCGCACTGCTGATATTGGAAAAATTTTAGAAAATATTGTTTACCTGCATTTGATAATAGCAGGATATCAGGTACGCATCGGAAAATTTCAAAACAAAGAAATTGATTTCGTATGCACCCGGGGTGATGAAAAGTTATATGTACAGGTCGCTTATCTCATTCCTGATGAAGCTACCCGTAAGAGGGAATTTGGCAATCTTGAATTGGTGTATGATAATTACCCAAAATATGTGGTGTCACTGGATGAAAATGCGAGCGGCAACATAGCGGGCATTAAACATGTCCATATCCGGCAGTTCATCAAGCAACTTATTTGAATATCTTTGAGTAATGCCCTTAATAATTTCCACCTTCGAATACGACATCTTCATCTCCTATCAGCACAACGATAACCGTCCTTCGGCAGGCTCGGGAGGTTGGGTAACGGATTTTGTGAATGCGCTTCAAGAAGAACTGGCTTACTACCGATGCTTACTTCAAAATAACTGAAGAGAATAAATTAGAATGGGGATTTGACATTCCCACGGGAGGCAAAGTAAGGTTTGTAATCACCCTTGATCCCATAAAAAAAACTGGCATGAGGTAGGTCAGTACAGCGCGGATGGCAACAACTGGATGAATACCATGGAAATGAATCTTGTCAAGCTTTGATTTGGCTGGAGAGAACCTGACTTCATCCATGAATTAATTACCACCATGGTGGTAGGTACACCTGTGTCCTTTATATAAAAAAAAAGAGAAAAGAGCCTATCTGCTTTTCGGGTATTTGTCCACTAACTTTAATATCTTCTCACTACGTTGGCTGGCGTATTCCATTATATAAAGATGCGGCCCTCATTGGACCAAAACCCTATCCCTCCGGGATCAGCGAAGGAACAAACGTTCCGGAAGCGACAAAACTTAGAAATTGGCCTCTTTCCAGATTATTTACTCTTCCAACGTGGGGTATATTTTGCCAACTTAATTAAAAATAATGCAAGAAATTCTAACTTTAGGAGCCATGAGGAATGTGCTCATGAACCATTTGATTAACTTGTATATTCCGAACAACCTTTACATTCTATGACACGACTATTTAAACCACTTTGGATTATTGCTTTAATCGTGATTGGTTTTGCCTGCAGTGAAGATGATCCGCTGCCACGATCAACAGTCGATTTTTCAACTAAAATTCCAGAGGTGGGTATTCCGATTATGTTTGATAATTTATCCTTGAATGCTGATCGCTATGAGTGGAGATTTGGTGATGGCCAAACTTCCGATCAAATCTCACCCTCTATCACATTTGATGAGCCTGGTCCCGTTGAAGTAGTTCTCAGGGCATTTACAAAAGATGGTCAGGTAGATTCATTGGTGAGAAGTATTACCATCAGACAAAGAGTCCTTATTGGTTATTCTGTAAATATCTATCCTACTAAAAATGGAGATGCAGATTGGGATCCAGACGAAACCGGCGATGATGTGTATCCCGATATTTTAATTCAATTGTTAGTGGATAAAAGCAACCCAACCCAAGCAGAATTTGATAATGCACTGTTTGATGGAATATTTAACAATACAAAAGTCTCCAATTTCTCCCGGGGTGAAGGAAGTCCCGGTTTTCAGGAAGATATTATTTTAACAGATGAGAATTGGGGCTTTGCCCTTTTTGATTTTGATGATGGTAATCCCGATATAACAACTGATGATGATTTTGAATTTATGGCTGGCGTTTTATTCAATCCAGTGCAAAGCCTGACAGCCAAGACATCGGATGGCACCTCCGGAGTTGTTTCAATCATCTTTGCCGATGATACTTTCACGCTTGACTTTGATCTAATTTTTGAATTAAGATAATAGTACATACCACAAATTTTAATCTCTGAGTATTTAGGCTTATGCGTGTGGGAAGATGGGTTATGAATGCCGTAAAATTATGTTGCTGCCTGATTCTTAATTTCGCATCCATTCTTGCATTCGCACAAACTGAAATCATCGTCACCGGTAAAATAACCGACAATACTGGAGCAGCGCTACCGGGTGTAAACATTATCATCGAAAACACAGCCGGTGGCACCGTATCCAACCTGGACGGCACCTTCAGCATTCAGGCCAACAGCAATCAGGTTCTCCTTTTTCAGATGGTGGGCATGGAACCCGTCCGCCAACCGGTCAACAATCAACGCGTCATCAATATCACCATGACGGAAACGGCTTCTATTCTTGATGAAATTGTAGTTACCGGTTTTCAGGAAGTTGATCGCAAGCTATTTACAGGCGCCTCTGAAAACGTGAAAATGTCGGATATAAAAATAGATGGACTGGCGGATGCGGGCCGTGTGCTGGAAGGACGTGTAGCCGGCGTAAGCGTTGAAAATGTTTCCGGTACGTTTGGCACTTCACCCCGAATCAGAATCAGGGGAAATGCTTCCATCAACGGCAACAACCAACCCCTGTTTGTTGTGGATGGGGTGATACTCGAGGATCTTTCCAATGTCAATGCGGACGATTTTATATCCGGAAATACCAATACACTCATCAGTTCATCCGTAGCCAACCTCAACCCCGATGACATTGAATCCTTTCAGGTACTGAAAGACGCGTCTGCAACGGCTATATATGGGGCCCGAGCAGCCAACGGTGTCATTGTAATCACTACGAAAAGAGGGAAAAGCGGAGCGTTGCGCGTTAACTATACCGGTAATTTTTCCGGTAAACTACGGCCCACCTATAATCAATTTGACCTGCTGAACTCCACGGAGGAAATGTCGGTGTACAGGGAGCTTTTTGAAAAAGGAATAATTGACATCAGCACATCGGTAAGAGCCTCAAATTACGGAGCCATGGGCAAGATGTTTGACCTCATCGCCAACAAACAACTCAATTGGGGCCCCGGTGGAACTTTGAACGAAGAATTCTTAAATCAATATGAAAATGCCAACACCGACTGGTTTGACGTTCTCTTTCGGGATGTCGGTTTGCAACAGCAACATTCGTTAAGCTTTACCAGTGGAAATGAAAAATCCAACAGCTATTATTCAATCAGCTACCTCAACGACCAGGGCCAAACCATTGCCGACAAAGTGCAACGCTTTACCGGCACTGCCCGCAACACGTATTTTCTTTCTGATTTTTTCACTTTTGGATTAAAACTTACGGCCAGCTACCGCAACCAAAAAGTGCCGGGCACGCGCAACAGGGAATTCGATCCCATCACGGGGAGATTCAGCCGGGGATTCGACATCAACCCGTTTAGCTATGCCCTCAACACAGCCCGATCCATTCGTCCCTTTGATGAGAATGGCGAGCTGGAATTCTTCAGAAGAAATTTTGCGCCATTTAATATTCTGGAAGAACTGGATTTAAACTTTATGAACATCGATGTAACGGATGTTTCTGCTCAAACAGATTTTGAAATAAAACCCAAAGAAAATTTTTCAATAAAAGGAGTGCTCCAAGCCCGTTATGCGTTCACCCAAAGAGATCATACCGTACATGAGCGATCCAACCAGGCCGAAGCCTATCGGGCAAATGATACCCAGTTTATTCAGGATGCAAACAATTTGTTATTTCGCGATCCCAATAATCCAGGACTGAATCCGGAAGTAGTATTACCCCAGGGTGGATTTAATTATCTCGATCAGAATAACCTGCTTAATTTCTTTAATCGGGTAAGTGCAAACTGGTCGAAAAATTTTGGTGCCGACCATGAAGTTAATTTACTGGCAGGTGAAGAAATACGGTTTACAAACAGATTAACAACAAGCACAACCGGCCTGGGAGTTATTTTTGAAAGCGGCGGAATTGTAATCACGGACCCAAAGATTATTGAGTTCTTTAACCTCCAAAATATCGAATATTTTTCCCGCGTGGAAGAAAAGGATCGGTTTGTCGGATTATTCTTTAACGGAGGTTACGCTTACAAAGCCAGGTATATTGCCAATTTCACAGCCCGCTATGACGGTTCCAATCAATTGGGAGAAAGTAATGCCGTCCGTTTCCTGCCCACCTGGAATGTGAGCGGTGCCTGGAATATTGAAAATGAACCCTTCTTCAACACTACACCTGTGCTTAACGCTTTTAACAATTTAAAATTGCGAGGTACCTACGGTATTTCGGGAAATCTTCCTCCCAACGCCAGCGCATTGCTAAACCTGGCTGCCAATGCTACCATCCGCCCATCCGACGTAGAGCCCGCCTTGAGCATTGTTGATCTTACCAATACGGAACTATCGTGGGAAAAACTGAAGGAATTTAATGTTGGTCTGGATTTTGGACTTAAAGACGTCAACATCAATGGATCATTAAACTATTATATCCGTAATGCATTTGATTTAATTGGCGTGGTCCAAACCAGCGGTATTGGGGGCCAGGGGCTAAAGACCGGCAATTTTGCCGACATGGAAGCAAGAGGGTATGAAATAAGTATATCTACACTTAATTTGAGAACACCAAAATTTTCGTGGAAAACGGATTTCAATTTTGGCTACACCAAAGATAAGATTACACGTTTGGATTTTGGCCCCCGACTGGTTGATGCCATCGGTCAGAACGGAGCTGCCGTGCTTGGCGGACCCAGGGGCGGATTATATTCCACAAAATTCCTGGGACTAAACACGAGTGGCATTCCGACATTTGAAAATGCGGAAGGGGAAACCGTCTTATCGTTGGATTTACAAGAGCGCAGTGGACTGGATCAAGCATTAGTCTTTGAAGGGCCAAACGAACCCAGGGGAGCCGGAGGGTTAACCAACACTTTTACGTATAAAAATTTCACCCTAAGTTTCCTATTATCCTTTAAGTACGATTACAAAATACGCCTGAATGACGCTTTCTTTGGTTCCTACTCTGATTTTGACGCATTACCCGGCGATTTAATAAACCGCTGGGCTGTACCGGGAGATGAAGCAATCACTAATATCCCGGTGATACTGGATCAGGGAATTGCGCAGGTAAGTGCCGATGCGAATCTGGCCTATGACCTGTTCAACAAAAGTTCAGTCCGGGTAGCCGATGGCGACTATATCCGGTTGAAGACCGCACGTCTCGCCTACCAACTCCCGGGAAACTGGCTGCGCCGGGTTGGCTTATCCAGCGCTAATTTTTCCGTAGAAGGTCAGAACCTGGCGTTGCTATACGTCGATAAATCGCTCAATGGGCAAGATCCCGAATTCTTTAATACAGGAGGGGTTGCTCTTCCGCAACCCACCATTGTTACATTCTCATTAAATGTTGGTTTATGAAAAAACTGCTTCATTTAGTGTATAAGAAAACAAGTAAGATACTGGCCGTCATCATGCTGCTGGTAGCTGCATCATGCAACGATTTTTTAAACGAAGTGCCTGATAACCGGGTGATACTTACTGACCTGGACAAAGCGGCTCAATTATTGACAAGTGGCTACTCCGTAGCATCTCCCGCTTTTACAGAATGGATGACAGATAATACTTCGTTTACCCTTGGTGTTGCTATCCGGCAAGTTCATCAACGGGCGTATGAATGGCAGGATTTTATTGATGATCCGAACGAAACCGATTCACCATCATTCTTCTGGTTCCAAACCTATAGTGCCATCGCTCACGCGAATGAAGTGCTGGCCATTCTCCCTTCATTACCCACACCCCGTGATGAGATAAAAGATAGAAAAAGAGCTGTTGAATCCGAGGCAAGGCTGATACGCGCTTATGGGCACTTTATGCTGGTGAATCTTTTTGCCAAACATTACGATGAGAATACAGCGGAGAATGATCCGGGAGTTCCCTACGTAGACACACCGGAGACAGTCTTCATAAAAACATATACCCGAAATACCGTTGCCGAAGTTTACGATAAAGTTGAAGCGGATATGCTCAAGGGAATAGAACTGGTGGATGACAGTTTTTTTGCCAACTCAGGTAAATACCATTTCAACCGAAACGCCGCCCTGGCCTTTGCTTCCAGGTTTTATCTTTTCAAAGGTGATTATGATAAGGTAATTGAGTTCGCTACGTTAATGCTGGGCAGTGATCCTGCTACTTTTGTCAGAGATTTAACCGGTGCCGATTTCCAGGCTGCCAGCAGCTCCGTGCAAGGTTACCCTCAATTGTATTCTTCACCTCAGCAACGGAGCAACTTATTGCTGATGCGAAAAATATCCCTGATTCAGCGAATTGATTTTGCTCATGGCCCAACCAATGAGGTGTACGATGATGTGTTTGGCCCTAATCCTTTTGGCGGAACCGATGAGAGAGAAAATCCGTCATTTGTGAAAGGAGAAAATGGATTATTCCCTGCATGGTATGAAAGCCTGTTTGAACGAAGCAGCCTGAATTCCAATGTGGGCCTACCCTATCACATTGGTTTGATGTTTCGTGGCGAGGAAGTACTGCTCAACAGAGCAGAAGCTTATGCGCAAAGAAACCAGATAACGGAAGCCATCGCGGATATCCAAACATTGGCAAACAAACGTTACAGCGGCACGCTTAATACCATCACCATCACTGACCTTAGGAATTTTTTTGGTGTGGGCAACCTTGGATCAATAAGCAATAGAGCTGTAGTAATGGAATATATTTTAAATGAACGAAGGCGGGAATTTATTACTCAGGGCATGCGTTGGTTTGATATAAAACGTTTTGAAATTCCTGTGGAGCATGTGCTGGGAGATGGCATTACTACCATAAAATTAGAGGACGATGACATCCGAAAAGTATTACAAATTCCAACTTCGGCTGTTGAAGTAGGTGGACTAAAACCTAATCCAAGGTAAAATGAAAAAGTCAATGTACAGGAGAAGTGGCATAACGCATGTAATGTCGTTGCTGATACCTTCAATCCTTATTCTATTGTATGGATGTTTTCCGGACGAAACATTGACTACCCCTCAAACGCAAACCAATGTGGTCATAGAAACCGAATTGGATAAACGCATTGAACAAGAGTTTCGTCAGGAATACGGGATGGCCATTCGCTATAGATTTGTGGATCGGTTTATCCTGCCTACACAGCGAGTCGCTCCGCCGAGACTTGAAGTGGTAGATCCTATGCTTGATTTCATTCAAAAATTCTGGGTAAATCCTTTCCTTGAAGTTCCTAACGGAGAAGTTTACTTCAGAGGTTATGTTCCTGCAGAAGTCGTTCTTCTGGGTGGTTCTATTTTCAACGCTAATGGAACAGAAACGTTGGGAACAGCGGATGCCGGAGCGCAAATCACCTTTACCAGAGTCAACGACGTTGATCCACTGGATACGGAATGGAGAGATCTCCAACTACAAACTGTATATCATGAATTTGCTCATATCGTCCATCAGAGAAATAAACTCCCCACTGATTATGAAAAAATTTCCATTACCGGATACACCAGCGCAGGCTCCTGGTTTACGCTAACGCAAAGCCAAGCGCTCACCAGGGGATTTGTTACACCTTATGCTACCAGTTCACCCAATGAAGATTTTGCTGAAACGGTGGCCATCTATTTACAAGACCCCGACTTTGATGCCAATTTCATGACAGATGAACCGAACTGTACAACACCGGAATGCGAAGAACGAAACAACGGCCGTGCATTGGTTCGTGAGAAATTAACTGCCGTGCGTGAACATTATCTCAAAGTTGTGAATATCGATTTAGAGGCCGTCCGAAACGCGATCCAGGCGAAATTGAATTAGTAATGAGGAAGTATCTCCTTATATTGTTGTTTGCTTTTGTTTTCATTGCCTGTGAAGATGAAGTTGCTGACCTTCCTCCGTTTGAAGAGCGCGTAGCAGAAGCAATTAACGGTCTTCGAACTGACTTAACTGCGCCAACCAATGGATGGAGATTAGAATATCAACCCACTCCGGAAGCAGGTACATTTTTAATATTGATGAAATTTTTTCCCGATGGGAGTGTTAACATTAAGTCTGATGTACCGGATGGCAATGGTGAATTTTATGACCATACCATTACTTATAGAATTGATAATGCACTCGGGCTACAACTAATCTTTGAAACATTCGGAGTTTTTCATCACCTATTTGAGCTGGAGCAGGCAACCTTTGGAGCTGAGTTTGAATTCCTTTATAAAAGGAAAGAAGGCGATAATCTGATCTTCGAAAGCTTATCAGACTTTAATAACCCTACAATCCTTTCATTTCAACCTGCCGGAGCAAACGATGAAGGCGAGTTTGCCAGGGGCATTTCAGAAAATTTAATAAAATTCAAACTTGATAATCCGCAAATATTCGGAACAATTCTTCCCACGCAACAAATTATACTTCATGATCGAAACATTTCAATTTTCTGGACAATCGATCTGGATAAGAGAAATCTTGTTGCAGAATTTGCGGGCATTGGCACTACCCGTGATCAAGTTTTGGCCAACAACCGGGTGAACATTAATCAATTTTCAAAATTTACATATGCAAACGGAAACCTGGTTTTAGATGAGCCATTTTCTTTTGCATTGAACGGACAACAAAACAATATTCAACAAATTCCATTAAGCGATTTTAGCTTTACAGGCCCTGAACTTTGTGCATCAAGTATTACAACTGAGGGCCCTTTGTTTACAGGCCAGAGCCAGAGCCTTGGTTCTGTTACGGTGGTTAATTCATTGCTAAGCAACCGGGGTTCTGATTTCGTAACAGGCCTATATACAGTCAACGCATTTTTTATTTTCGATGAGCAGACAAATAGCCTTCAGCAGACAGGAATAATCTCTCAGCTACTACCTGGAACATCTGCTCTTATCATGGTATATGGTGTTTCGTTAATCCCTCCGTTTGAAAACATTCCAATGTATTCTGTTGGATTCATAATGGAAAATGGGGAAATCTATGTTCGAGAATTTCAACCAACAAGTACAAAGGTAAACTTGGTTCAAATCAATCTACTTAATCAATACTACTATACAGCCACACCCCCGGCTGGCACTGAGCAAAGCCTGATGGAAATCACGGATGAATTATTCCAAGGAGGAGAGTTTTATGCTTTTAACCAATTATTTCAGGGGATAGACCTTTTTTGGCTATTCAACCCCTGTAATAAATACGAATTTCTTCTAATAGAATAACCGTATCCAGATTTTATTAAAAATAATATTTTTTTTCTAAAACCTTGGTGAAATCATAGAGAATATTCCTATATTCACCTTTAATTTAAGATTCGTCACATTTCTAGAAATATTAAAATTTTAATACATAAGAAAAACGTTCTAAATTTGCAGCCTTTCTTTTTCTCGTGTTTTCACTTAGTTGTGATACCGAAATGACAGTTAACCCAAGTGTAACCGACCAATTAATTATTTCCCAAGCTGAGGCCAGCGAAACTTTAGTTGTCTCAAGCTTCTTGAAGTCAGAATCAAATACTATCCTCAAAAATCACTATGACACGGGGGTTTTGAACAAAATTAAACTTGAATCGACCCAAAATACTAAAGGCATCATTTTGTCAGCACCAAGTAAACACTCTGAATATCAATCTCTTAATTTTATTATGGATAACGAGGGCAATCTAGAAACCGTTTTCGAATCATTTGGCTTTTTTGATGAAATGGGTAATCTGGTTAGCTATCTGCACTTTGTAGGAACTGTAGAACAAGATATTGCCTACATAGATTTCACTGATGGGCATAGGGAGTTTCTCTCTAAACAATATAATTATAGTAATTCAAGGGCTAATAGCTGGTGGAACAGGTTCGACAAGTGCGCTGGATCGTTTAACAGTCCTACAAATTCGAATGTGGGTAATATCGTTTTTGCAGCTGTTGCTAATAGCGTAACATTAGGTATCTACACGCCAGCATCTTTGCTTCTTTGTGGAATTGCTGCAACTGCGTCAAGCGATCCTCCAAGGGTAAGCTCAACCTCCAGTAAGCCAAACATTAGGGACTTAAGGGTAAATTGGGTGTTATGAGAAATTTACTAGTATATCACATATCTACATTGATTCCTCTTGTTGTAATTTTCTATCTATATGAGTTTAAGTATATAGACGTTCTATGGCTCGCTATCCTCATGCTAATATATGGTTTATGTTTTAGACCTGTAGTTGACTACTATAGACTTAAAGCACTAAACATAATGAAGGACAACGAGTTTTGGAAAATATTTGGGATGATTCGCTTTAGGTACTACAAAGACCTAATGTTTAAGAAATAGAATTAGAGCATGAGCATAGTTAATTGAGTACTCATTTGAGGATTCGCATTGTTATCCTCTTGAACACGGACGTTTGACAATATTCCGAAACTGAGAATAGTTACTTTGGAAGATGAGAGGGTTTTGTCCTGAATTTACAATTTTGGCGAAAAGTTGAAGGCATGGACTTCGGTAAAGTAGTCAATCTGGAAAATATCGATTTTACCCTCCCACCCGATACTGCGGGCACCACAGCACTATTAAAAAAGAACAAGCCGAAGAAAGAAACTGAAATATTTGTTGGCTGTGCCAAATGGGGCCGAAAGGACTGGATTGGAAAAATCTACCCGGAGAAAACAAAAGAAGCAGATTTTCTGGAACACTATGCCCGACACTTCAACTGCATAGAACTTAACGCAACCTTCTACAGAATGCCTACCGAAAAACAGGTAGAGGCTTGGAAAAATAAGGTAGGGAAAGGATTTCAATTCTGTCCGAAGTTCACTGATCAGATTTCACACTTCAAAAGGTTGAAAGGCGCAGAGGAAGTCACGACAAGGTTTCTTCAAGGTGTCTCAGCATTTGGGGAAACATTGGGCCCTATTTTCCTACAATTGCCACCCAACTTCACTCCAAAGAATTATGAAGCTTTGGAAGCCTTCCTGACGTGGTTGCCAAAAGATGTACAGGTATTTACTGAATTACGAAGTCCCAAATGGTTCCTGGAAGATAGCTTTGAAAAGGTATTTAAAATGATGGAGCTTCAAAAGATTGGCTCAGTCATTACCGATGCCTCGGGCAGACGTGATTGTGTGCACATGCGGCTCACTACGCCCATCGCTTTTATTCGCTTTGTAGGTAACGGACTCCACCCCACCGACTACTCCCGTGTGGACAATTGGGTGCAAAGAATAAAATCATGGAAGCAGCAGGGTATTCAGAAGGTATACTTCTTTATGCATCAACACGAAGAAATCCACTCACCAGAATTGAGCAAATACGTTATTCAGCAACTCAACAAAAATTGCGGCACTGCGATCCCCGAGCCACAATTTGTTAAATGATTTGTTCATTGTAATAATTACATAAACCGGGAAGCTCTGTTCTCGTTAAGTATCATAAAACTTCAGAATAATAGTATCTTCGTGCCAAATTTTTTGACTTGATGACACTTTTCGAAAAATACCCCGTTCAGCTTACTAATTCACTTTCAGGAAAAAAGGAAACTTTCAAACCAGTTAATCCTGGCAATGTAGGAATCTATGTGTGCGGGCCTACTGTTTATAGCGATGTCCACCTGGGCAACGTGCGCACCTTCATGGCTTTCGATGTAATCACGCGCTACTTGCGTCACCTGGGGTTTAAAGTACGTTATGTACGCAACATCACCGATGTAGGTCATCTTGAAAATGATGCTGACGAAGGCGAAGATAAAATCTCTAAAAAAGCAAGGTTAGAGCAACTGGAGCCCATGGAAGTTGTAAAGCACTACACGGAAGGTTTCCACGAGGTGATGCGTCAATTCAACATACTGCCTCCCAGCATCGAACCATCTGCCACCGGGCACATTGTAGATCAAATAGAAATTACAAAAAAACTAATCGATAATGGCCTGGCGTACGAAGTCAATGGTTCCGTTTACTTCGATGTAACAAAATACAACGAGCAACATCAGTATGGTATCTTATCCGGGAGGGTGATTGAAGAGCTCATGGAAAGCGGGCGCAAGCTGGACAGCCAGGATGAGAAACGAAATAGAATTGATTTTGCATTGTGGAAAAAAGCATCACCTTATCATATCATGCGGTGGCCATCTCCCTGGAGCGATGGCTTTCCGGGGTGGCACATAGAATGTACCGTGATGAGTACAAAATATCTAGGCGACACTTTTGATATTCATGGGGGTGGTATGGATCTTAAATTCCCGCACCATGAATGCGAGATTGCGCAAGCAGTTGGCGCCAACGGCCAAAAACCGGTGAACTACTGGATACACTCCAATATGCTCACCGTCAATGGTCAAAAAATGAGCAAGTCGTTAGGAAATTCATTTCTGCCGCGAGAACTTTTTGCCGGTGATCATGAGCTGTTGGCCCGAGGCTATGGCGCTATGACCGTTCGTTTTTTCATGCTTCAATCCCATTATTCCAGTACCCTGGATTTTAGTAATGAAGCATTGGGTGCAGCAGAAAAGGGTTACAGAAAATTGATGAATGCGTTGGATTCGCTTGATTCTTTACAGGCAAATCCAACTGGGAAAATCGATGACCAACTAGAGCAAGAACTCAATAGACTTGTTCAGCAGTGTTATCAGAACATGAGTGATGATTTCAATACAGCCAAGACGTTGGCTGTACTTTTTGAAATGGCATCCCGGATTAATGACTTTAAATCCGGAAATACAAAATCGGAAAATGTGAGCAAGGATACTTTTGACACTTTTGTAAATACTTATTCTGCATTTATCAAAGATGTACTGGGCCTTAGGGAAGAAAAAGAAAATGATAATGATCTACTGGACGGCATCATTCAAATTTTAGTAGACATCCGCAAAAAGGCGCGGACTGATAAAAACTTTGCCTTGTCAGACAAAATAAGGGATGATCTGAAAAAAGTTGGCGTTCAGTTGAAAGATGGCAAAGATGGTTCTATTGATTATGAAATTGAATAAGTGAGCATTGTATCATCGATTGCAAAGAAAATTCTGATACTTCCTATTCGTTTGTATCAGGTAAGCATTTCACCATTGCTGGGTGCCCATTGCAGACATTCACCCTCCTGCTCTCAATACACCATTGAAGCCATTCAGGAATGGGGACCATGGAAAGGAACGTGGTTGGGAATGAAGCGAATTTCCCGATGTCATCCCTGGGGTACCAGCGGATACGACCCTGTACCCAAAAAGAAGTAAAATATTGTACTCTTAGAACCGCAGTAGCCCCTTCCTACATCGGAGGTTTATTTGTAAATTAGCGGATTGGCCTTTTCACAAATGTTAAAAATCGATTCACACACACACATACTGCCAAAAAAACTGCCCGATTGGAGTGAGAAATTCGGATATGGTGACTTTATCTACCTGCAACACCACAAAAAAGGAATGGCCAAAATGATGCGCGGTAATCAGTTTTTCAGAGAAATAAAAGAAAATTGCTGGGATGAAGAACTGAGGATAAAAGAATACAAAGTTTATAATACCAACGTACAGGTTGTTTGCACCATACCCGTTATGTTTTCCTATTGGGCCAAGCCAATGGATTGCCTTTCCGTTTCCATGTTCCTCAACGATCACATTGCTGAAGTGGCAGAAAAGTATCCAAAAAATTATGTAGGATTGGCTACCGTGCCCATGCAGGATGCAGAACTTGCCATTAAAGAACTTGAACGCTGCCAGAAAATCGGACTCAAGGGCATCCAGATCGGATCGAATATTAACGATGAAAATCTGAATGAGGATCGTTTCTTTCCTATTTTTCAAGCATGCGAAAAGCTGGGAATGGCTATTCTGGTACACCCCTGGAATATGATGGGCATGAAACAAATGCAACGCTATTGGCTACCCTGGCTGGTAGGTATGCCTGCAGAAACTTCGAGGGCTATGTGTTCCATGATATTTAGCGGAATGTTTGAAAAGCTACCCAAATTGAGGGTAAATTTTGCGCATGCAGGCGGGTCATTTATGTCTACCATCGGGCGTATCGAACATGGATTTAAATGCAGACCAGATTTAGTAGCTATTGACAATCCGGTGAATCCAAGAAATTATTTGGGGAAATTCTGGGTTGATAGCATAACCCATGATCCCATGATGCTGGAATACGTTATTAAGCTGCAGGGCACAAAACGCATTACGCTCGGTTCGGATTACCCATTTCCACTGGGCGATCTTGAAATTGGCAGGTTTATTGAAGAAATGGATATTAGCAAAGAAAGCAAAGAAGATATATTTTGCAACTCGACTCTTGAATGGCTAAACCTTTCCAGATCACAATTTGAATAGGGTAAATGAAGAAGACTGTCACCCTCTTTATGGGCACAATGATTTTTTCGATTCTGGGAATGGCACAAACTCAGGAACAAAAAATAATGGAGTTTGAAATGCAAAGAAGAGAAGCCGATCAGCGTGCGCTCAGTGCTCAACTTGACACAGCTCTTTATATGTCCGAACAAGGGGAATATGTAAAGGCAGATGAAAAATTTAGATTTTTATTAAAAGCACATAAGATCATCCCCTCAGATTTGGTTTTTTTCTTTGGGAGAAATTCCTATCACCTCGGTAATTTTAGTCAAAGCATCGACTGGCTAAACAAATACATTCAACTAAAAGGAACGGTAGGGCAATACTCCGAACAGGCAATAAATTGGTTAAAAAAAGCAGAAGTGGAGATATTAAAACAGAAACAAACCCAATCACAGCAGGCGGCTCAGGTACTTTCCCGCGATTTCGACATAGATTGCGGCCCAACCGGTAAAGTGACATGCCCGGTTTGTAACGGATCAACCGTCATTATTAAAAAAGGGTATATAGAAAATACATACCGAACGTGCCCTTACTGCAACCACCGCGGCATCCTGGAATGCCATCAGTATAACCAACTGCTTAGAGGAGAACTGCAACCGGCGCGCGCAAACGACTGACTAGCAATCAACTGACTAATAAATAGTTAGGTTGCCAGAAAGTCTCCTTTTCCGTAATTTTGCAACATCTTTCTAATAAAATGGCCTTATACAATCGTATAGACAAACGAATTCTAAAATCCCAGCTGCAAAATATCCCTTATCAGCGAAAAACACTTTCATTCTACAAGTACCATAGAATAGCTGATCCTAACTTTTTCCGGAATGAACTTTACGCTGCATTGGACAAGCTCGGGGTTTGGGGACGAATCTACGTAGCCCACGAAGGCATCAACGCTCAACTAAGTGTTCCTGCCCAGTATTTTAGTGAGCTTAAGAATTGCCTATACGCCATTCCCTTTTTGAATGAAGTACGACTCAATGTAGCCGTTGATGATAATGGAAGATCATTCTTCAAACTCAAGATACTTGTCAGAAAAAAAATTGTGGCCGATGGCTTGAATGATCAAACATTCGATGTGACCAACTCAGGACAACATCTTGACGCTAAAACCTTTAATCAGCTATCTGCTGAACCCGATACGGTAATCGTAGACATGAGAAATCACTACGAGAGTGAGATCGGCCATTTTAAAAATGCAATCTGCCCCGATGTGGATACTTTTCGGGATTCTTTACCGGTCGTTGAGAAAATTCTGGAGGACAAAAAAGATAAAAATATCATCATGTATTGC
>CAYTBO010000014.1:0-54610 GCA_964436055.1 uncultured Ohtaekwangia sp. | reverse complement strand
AGGTACAGTTATCACCTTGGCGCCATTGCGGGGTTTCCCGTTTCGGAATTCTCTTGTGCCTCTCAAAGGTAACTTTGAGTTAAAAAACTTCCGCTTCTTTCTTAATCGTTTAGGACGCTATTATTAGGCGATTATTAAATCGGCAATCATCAATTGTATATACCCAATACACCACTACCTTTAGTAATTAATCAAACCCCTAAATTTTATGCTTGATCAACTTGTAAAACTCGTAGAACAAAACGCAGGAGATGCTATTGTGAAAAACCAGGCCATCCCTAACCAATTCAACAATGCAGCTATACAGGAAGTAGCTGGTTCAATTTTTAATACCTTCAAAGGTCAGGCCGCTCAAGGTAATCTGCAACAGGTAGCCTCCATGCTTCAGGGTGGAGCCAGCCAGAGCAGTCTTACAAGCAACCCAATGGTGAAGCAGATGATCGCATCGGTTGCTGGAAATTTTGCTGCTAAATTTGGTGTATCATCCTCACAAGCGCAAAGTATTGTTGCCGGGTTACTACCCACAGTTATGAATCAATTGGTTAAAAAAACGAATGACCCTAAAGACAATTCGTTTGACCTTACCAACATCATGAAAAGCGTTAGTGGTAACAATAATTTAGATGTTGCCAGTATCCTTGGTCAGGTAGCCGGAGGAAGCGCAAAGTCGAATCCTCTAGGTGCATTGGGCGGACTTGCCAGTAAGTTCTTTGGGAAGAAATAGGAATCTTTGTTATCAGAAATGAAACCCACGCACAGTTGCTCGGCTGTGCCGAGTGAGCCTGTTTATCGTGGCCTCTGGCCAGTAAACTCTTCGCATCTATCTGGAAGTTTAAAAGGAGAAAACCTTCCCGCGCTACTGTAAGTCAAAATTAAATCCTGCTCTCATCAGATCAGGATTTTGCACTATGCAGGTTAGTCACTCGGTACAGCCGAGCGACTGGAAATCAAAAAAAATAGGATAGTTAGTTTGTTTTCCCCCAAGCTTGTCCTGGTTCTGATTAATATGGCAACCAAAAAAATCGCATAATTGAACTAAGCTAAACCCAACCACTTAACATCCAAAAATCTTTAGATGGTTGAATATGCCATTAAAAATGCATAGAACGTGATCAACTGGTATGGAGCAAAAGGAAAGAACTTAAGAAAAACCATTACTTCGATTGACCTATTGAGAGTAACCTTGAACGAATACCTTGACCATACCATAAAAAAAGCCCCAATTCATATTGAATGGGGCTTACTTAGAGGTCTCGAGCGGATTCGAACCGCTGTAGGAGCTTTTGCAGAGCTCTGCCTAGCCACTCGGCCACGAGACCTTACATTTTAATTCTTCTTTTCAACCTGACTCTAGCCACTTCAACCTTCGCTAAACTAACTTCGACAAGGCTACGTTAGTCAGGAGCTTCGGTTGACAAGCAGCCAGGAGACCTTAATTTATAAACTCTTCTTACTAATCAGTTCCTAGCCACTTCCTGCTCGCAAGGACAAACTTGCCAGCAGTAGCCATGCGCGAAGGCTGGCGGCCACGAGACCTTAGTGCACAAAATTATGAAATTCAAACGGTATTACCTTGAGCAAAAAAGAAGGTGATTCTTTTGTGTACAAAAGAATCACCTCGCTATTATTTTATTGATTATTCAGCAGAACCTTCAGGCTTGGATTTGCCTGCATTCATCTTCTCCTTTAGCGCACTCAATGCTTCAATGTCCCCAAGAGTTGATTTCTCAGCCTCTTTATTGATCTTGTCGATTGCTTTGCCTTTGGATGGAGCAGCTCTCTTTTTAGCCGGTGCCGCTGTCGTCTTCTCCTCTTCCGATGACCACATTGCCTTATGACTCAACATGATCCTTCTGTCATCTTTAGAGAATTCAGAGACCTTAAAGTCAAGCGCTTCACCTGCCTCAATTTTAGAACCGTCTTCGCGCACCAGGTTCTTGGCTGAGCAGAACCCTTCGATACCGTAAGGTAACTCAAGAATTGCCCCTTTGTCATTTTTATTGATAACCGTAGACTTATGCACAGTGCCTACCTGAAATACAGATTCGAACGTATCCCATGGGTTTTCTTCCAGGTGCTTATGGCTCAGGGCCAATCTCCGGTTAGCTGCATCCAATTCCAATACAACTACTTCCAGTGAATCACCTACCTTGATGAACTCAGAAGGATGTTTGATTTTGCGTGTCCAGCTTAAATCTGAAACGTGTACCAATCCATCAATACCTTCTTCCAACTCGATAAACAATCCGAAGTTGGTCAGGTTACGAACCACACCCTTATGCTTCGTACTGATCGCATACTTGGTCATTAAATCCTGTCGGGTCCAGGGATCTTCAGTTAGTTGTTTTATACCCAATGACATCTTACGCTCATCACGATCGATGGTGAGCACAATCGCTTCCAACACCTCTCCTACTTTGATAAAATCCTGCGGATTGCGTAAGTGCTGTGACCAGCTCATCTCTGACACATGGATAAGTCCTTCCACGCCCGATTGTAGCTCCAGAAATGCACCGTAGTCGGCTACGTTTACAATCTTGCCTTTCACTTTCGAACCTACATTGATATCGGCTGGTAAGGCATCCCATGGATGAGGCGTAAGTTGCTTCATACCCAAAGAGATTCTCTTCTTATCTTCGTCAAAATCAAGTACGACTACTTTAACCACCTGATCGAGTTTCAACAACTCATCCGGATGGCTGATGCGGCCCCATGAAATATCGGTGATATGCAACAATCCGTCTACACCACCCAGGTCGATGAACACACCGAAGTTGGTCATGTTCTTGATCACACCTTCCAACACCTGTCCCTTTTCCAGGTTGTTGAGGATCACTGCTTTTTGTTGTTCAAGGTCTTTCTCAATCAACACCTTATGAGAAACTACCACGTTGTCGTTGGTGTAGTTGATCTTCACCACTTTTACCTCGATCGATTTATTTACATAGATATCGAAGTCGCGGATAGGCTTCACATCAATTTGTGATCCGGGTAAGAAGGCTTCGATACCGTGTACGTCTACGATCAGACCACCTTTGGTTCTGCGTTTTACAAAACCTTCAATGATAGCATCGTTGTCTAATGCCTTTTGCACATTTTCCCAACCTTTTACCAGCTTGGCTTTTCTGCGCGACAGGATCAATTGACCCATGGCATTTTCGCGCTCTTCGATAAAGAGGTCTACCTTATCCCCGATTTTCAGGTCGGGCATATCTTTGAATTCAGCCACCGGCACGAGGCCATCGGACTTGAACCCAATATTCAGAATTACGTCACGTTCGTTGATGCCCACCACGGTACCTTGCACTACTTCGCTTTCGCTTACTGAAGTAACGGTGCCATTGTATAGGTTAGAAAGGTCTTCGTGGTCTTTTTGAGAGTAGCCTTCTCCAAATCCTTTTTTGTCGAAAGCATCCCAGTCGAAACTGTCTAATGTAGCAGGTGAAGCTGTTGCAGACTTACGGTCGGCCACATTGGTGATAATGCGTGCGATGTCATCTCCTTCTTCAGCTTTGCGCTCCCTTTTAAGTTGCGCCAATTCATCTTCTTCATCAATTTCCAACTCTTCTACTTCAGCTTTTGATGCCTTTTTAACTACCGGCTTCAATGCATCCTCGTCTGCCTTGGAAGGTTTGGCTTTTGAATCTACTTTTGGTTTTGTCATTGTGTTTTGCCCTGATTACATGAAGCAGATGGGCCAGCTACTCCATTTTTTGTTAAACATGCCCTTTTTAGTAAAAAAAGAGCCCCGCTATCTAGCAGGGCTGCAAATGTACTAAAAATGGTTAAAAAAGAGGGCTATTCAGACCTGAAAATCAGGGTATATCTTCAAAATTAAGGGTGCCCTCTGCATAACTAATAAGCAATCGCTGGAACATCAATGTATATCGTGCACTGGCAAAATCGCCTTGTGCACGAATATAGTTCTGATTGGCCTGAGTCAGTACAACGATATCCGATGCACCTAATGCAAAACGTTCTTTCTCCAATTCATAGGCAAGGGTTGCTGCCCTAAGTTGAGTGCTGGTAGCCTCATAATTGGTACGGGCATCACGATAATTTTGGTAAGCCCTCAGCACATCACTTTTTACCAGTATCTCCGTGTTTTCGGTTTGCAACTTTGAGTTCTCGTAAGCAATTCTGTTTCTGACTGTATTATTTCTGTTAAGAAAACCGCCCATGATAGGGATGGCGAATTGAAGGCCGTAGGTAAATTGAGTATTATCATCCCGAAATTGTTGTTCAAATGTGCGGTTGTCGGGAGAAAAAGTTTCTGATGGATGAATGAAATTATACCTCGAACCAAATTGGGCAAAAAGACTAACGTTGGGAAAATAAGTTCCTCTGGAAGATTGAAAACCATAAAGGGAGGCTTTTTCCGTATACCTGGCTTGTGAAAGATCACTTCGGCTTTCCAGCGCTTTCGCGCTGATCGCTTCGATGTTTTGTACCTCTATATCTTCCAGGTTAACATCCCAGGATGGTTCTTCCAATTCAAGTTTTGTCAACGGATCAAGCTGAAGCGTCTGCGCCAGTGTAGTAAGGTCGTTGCGCAACGTAAAAGCCGCGCGCATGGCAAGGAGTTCTGCATTTTTTACCTGAAATTCCTGATTGACCATATCAATTTCCGCCCGGCCTCCTGCAGCCACCTGCTCTCTTATCTGATCATATTGCTGCTGCTGGGTTTCCACATTTCTTTTTTGAATTTCATGGAGTTGCTGGTCAAGGAGGCAAACTAAATATTGATTGGCTACATCACGGATTACATCCTGATTTGTCCTTTTTACAAATTGAAGCTGAGCTTCATATTGATTGGATGCTTGTTGAAAGGCTTTGAGGTTATTAAATCCGTTGAACAAGGTTATGTTGGTATTGATATTAGCTCCAACAAAATCGATTACACCATTTACCACCTGACCTTGTTGCTGATTGAATGAATTTCCATCATTTCTCCCTGCGTTTCCGTTGATACTTACCTGAGGCGCCAGATTCAGCATTCCAGCGGTTTTATTTACCCGGGAAGAAATCAAAAGATTTTCCTGTTGATTCAGGTTAAGGTTTCTATCAAGTCCTCGTTGAACGGCTTCTTTAAAGGTAAGTGTTTGTACAGATTCCTGACAGAATACGCAGGTTACAGCGGTGAGGTATATCAACGCAATCAATAATCCTTCCTTCATACGGTTAATACTTTTTGACTAACTTTTTTTTACTATTTCATCCGATTCTACAGCGCCATCCACAACGCGGACAACACGTTTTCCTCGTTGCGCATTTTCTTCCGAGTGGGTTACCTGAATGATGGTCATGCCTTCATTATTTAATTGCTCGAAGATGTCCATGATGTGTCGACCCTGCTCGGAATGCAAATTTCCTGTAGGCTCATCGGCCAAGAGTAATTTTGGCTGACCAATAATGGCCCGGGCAACGCCCACCAATTGTTGCTGTCCACCCGATAGTTGCTCCGGAAACAAATCCTTTTTGGCTACCATATTAAAACGGTCCAGCAACTCAGCCACCATACTTTTTCGTTGGCTGCCACTCACACCTTTATATAATAATGGCGTTTCAATGTTTTCATATACTGTAAGCTCATCGATCAGGTGGTAAGCCTGAAATATGAATCCGATGTAGTTTTTGTGCATGTCGGACTTTTTGCGCTCCTTCATTTTGTGCACCGGCTCATCGAAAAAGAAATATTCTCCGGCTGACGGCTCATCAAGCATTCCTATAATGTTCATCAGCGAAGATTTACCCGCTCCGCTGGGTCCCATAATGGTCAAAAACTCTCCCTGCTCTACCGTTAAATCAATTCCTTTCAAAATGAACGTTCGCTGAAAGCGCGAATCGACATACTTGTCAATATCCTTTAGTTGAATCATGCATGATATTTTTCAGGTGAAACGTAGCCAACAATAGTGCCAATGGCTTTTTTGGCGTTTAGACGTGAATAAAACGTCCAAGTTATATGATTTAACGTCCGCTGGCGAAAAAAGGTGTCCTATACCGGACAGATCAAAAAACGATGGGATGAAGGATCACATCTACCCTTCTGTTGAGCATACGTCCGTAATAATTATCGTTGCGATAGATTGCATTTTCATAATCCCAATCTTTGACATGGATGAAATGCTCCGGTATACTCATGTCAATCAAAATCTGATATACTGCCTCGCTGCGCATACGGGAGAGCCATTCATTGAATTCCTTTCCGCCTATCGGATCGGTGTGACTAGTAAGTTGTATCTGATATTTTTCAAGCAGATTGGGAATGGAATCAAGCCAATCGGACAGTTTAGTTGCCTGAAATTCGTCTACATAATAGCTACCTCCCCGAAAAAAGATACTCTTTCGAATTTCGTCTTGCTGTGCATTAATCGATTGTGGAATGCATACAAGCGCTAGCCCAATAAACAGCAAACGGTGCATACCTAAATTTAACGAAGAATTCGGAATGGCAGATTAAAGAATTGTCAATTTTTATAACAACAAGCATTCTTATGGGGTTGCTTCGCCAAAAGAGAGCCAGATAACCGAAGCATTACCCACCTCCACCACAGAGACGATCATTAGATTGTCATAATCTGAGTCCTCAAAATTGGGATACTTATCACTCCCCAGAAAGTAATTGGCTGTCCAGGGTGTGGTGTTAGAATGACCAGAGATTAAAACAGTGCCGCCTTTGTGTTTTTGTAACATCTTGTTCAACTCATCCCCATTCATCGCCTTGTACGGCTGCAGGTCGAGTCCTTTAGAATCGGCTATTGCCTTTACCGTGCCCTGGGTACGGAGATACGATGTACTGTATACAGCATCAACACTTGTTTCTGCCAGTATTTTCTGAAGCTCTGCAGCTCTTGTTAATCCCGCTTCGGATAAAGGTGGATTCTCAGTTTCATCATTGGCTTTTTCAGCATGGCGCACCAATATGAATGTAGTGGTACTGGGTTGATTTTCGGTTTGAGCACAAGCTGCAACCATTAAAAATAAGGTGACTACAAATAGGTTTTTCATGCGTTAATTTTGATTTTTTTATGGTCACATGCCTGCATGCCGTAGTCCGGCGTTCCGGCACACAGGCATGGAATTTGAATATTGGAATCCTCCCATCAAAACAATGACTGCCATATCATCCCGCTGGGTATGGCATCTTTATGCTCATTTCATTTGAATCTGTCTTGTATTGCTTTGGGTATGTTACAGCCTTCCCTTTGGCGGGTATCGGACAATTGAAATATCTTCCATTCCTCATTTTCTTTAACCAATTGAAAGGCATCTACACCACAGTGATAAAAATTCTTATCAACATAAAACGCGTAGCTAGCCCATACCTGGGCGAGGTTGCCGTCTACTTCTATTCTTACATCCCAGATGGGTTCGCTGTAAACTTCCTTACGGGGGGTGCCCATGGTTATCAAAAAACTCTTGAGCTCACCTCTTCTGAATACGGTATTTCCTTCTTTATCCAACCCAATGGTAGCAAAGGTCACATCATCCCTGAATGCTTTATGCACCAATGCGCTGTCTCCCTTGCTCATCCCTTCAAAAAGATTATTGATTGGTTCCATGATGGCTACCTGCTCAGGTTGAGCAAAACTTGAAGCGAAAAAGCAGAGTGCCAGACATGTAATTGTGATTATCTTCATCCTTTGAAACGCGTTGGGTAGCCCGAAATTTATACCAAAAGGAGTAAATTAATTTAACAAACGGCAAAATCGTAAGATAAAACGGGGTAAATTATCCATTGAGCACTATGTGGCCAATTAGTTTACGGTGTTTCAAGATAAATCTTAATTTTAGGGTCATAAAATAACAACTTATGCAAAGGCATTGCCTGTTTCTGTTATTAATTGGTTTTAGTTTGGTTGCCAGAGGAGCCTCCATCGATAGTCTTGAAAGCGTATTGGCAGCTGCCGAAGGTGATTTGAAGGTGAAAACGTTAAATGAACTTTTCCGCGCCCACATCAATTCGGATCCGGTAAAGGCAATCGGATATACACGCGAAGCATTGGCATTGGCTACTGAAATTGATGACCGTAAGGGTATGGCCGCTTCGTTTAACAACCTTGGCGTATCGTATAGAAATCAGGGCGCTTTGGACAAGGCCCTTGAATATTACCTTACTTCATTGAATCTCTATAATGAATTAGCAAACACAGAAGGCATTGCAACGTCCAAGAATAACATAGGCACTATTTATTCCTTTAAAAAAGATTATGGCCAGGCGTTGAAGTATTTTGAAGAAGCCTTCCAGCTTTTTACCGAGATCAACGACAAGGAACGGATAATCGGCACCATGAATAACCTTGGGAACCTTCACAGTGACTTACAGCTCTATGAACAAGCTTTAAAATATTATTCGCAAGCCTTTCAACTTGCTGAAAAAGGAGGAAAAGCCTATGCCGATCCCCTCAGCAACATTGGTAATATTTATTTTCGGCAAGGGAATTTGCAACGGGCTGTGGAATATTATGAAAGAGCATTGCAAATGGCCCAGGAAAGTAACAACCAAATTGGCGTTGTGAATATTACCGCAAACCTTGCGGAAGTATATGTGCAGGCAGGACAAACCGCTAATGCACAACGCTACCTTGATGAAGCCTTGACCTTGAGTAAAAAATTGCAAGCCTATATTTTCGAACCTCAAATATTAAAAAGCATGGCCACCAACTACGCAAAACAGGGAAGAATGGAGGAAGCCTACGAGGAGATGCTGAAATACGATACCTCCCGTGAAAAAATATATGGTGAAGAAAGCAGCCGTAAAATCGCACAGATGGAAATCGCCCTGGATCTATCGGAGAAAGAAAAAGAAGTGGAAGCCTTGCGCAAAGATGACGAGATTAAAACCCTTGAGCTCCGAAACACCCGGATGGTTATCTCACTGATAGTACTGGGAATTATCATGGTAGTGGCTTTTGTAAATCTTTTCTTTTTTAAAAAGAAACCTAAGAAGACCAACTTGGCCAATGGATAGAGTAGAAGCGCGTGCTTTGCTAGCCTCCATGACAAAAAGCGCAAGCTTATTGAGGCATATGCGCACTCTGGAATTAGTGATGGAGGCATACGCCCGCAAGTACAACGAAGACGAAAACAAATGGGCTATTGCAGGCTTGCTACACGATGCCGACTATGAAGCCTTCCCTGAAAAGCATCCTTCCGTCATCGTAGAGAAGCTAAATGAATTGGGAGAAAATGAAATTGCCCACGCAATCTCAGCACATTATACCAAATGGAACGTACCCTATACCAGCCTGCTCGATAAAGCATTGCTTGCCTGTGACGAGCTTACCGGGTTTATTGTAGCCTGCTGCCAGGTAAGACCAGAAGGTGTTTCTACCCTGGAACCCAAGTCCGTAGTAAAAAAACTGAAAGATAAAGGCTTTGCGGCCAAGGTAGAACGGGAGGAGATTTATAAAGGTGTCGAGTTGTTGGGTGTTGATTTAAAGGATCACATTGCCCTCATTATAGAAATACTCAGGGCCAACAAAGCCGAACTGGCCATCTGAACCATTAAAAAAGTTTTCATCTATAATAAAAATTAATCCCAGCGGTTTCGCGGATTCAACTTAAAAACTAACTTTGAACCAGTAAAACACATACCCTTATGTTTGATCAGGTAATTGCAGACGGAGCAAATTTATTCATCCTAATTGTAGCCGTATTAATAGGATTTGCTTCTGCCCTGGGCTACGTAGATTATAGAAAAACGAATAAAGAGGAAAAAGAGCAGTAAGAAATTGCCCTTGCCGATAAATGAAAAGCCCACGGATTGTTCGATGGGTTTTTTTATTTTGGAGCCGGTGTGGTCTATTTTGTATAAGGCGACTTGTAACTGGCCTGCCATTCGTCCCACTTGGTTTTCTTGTAGTGGTCACCCCCAATAAATTGAATTATTTTATGGAACTCAGGAGCCTTCTGATAACCCTGAAGAGGCTGAATCATGCTGAAATCTTCATCCAAAAAAACTACCGTTGGGTATGCCAATTGGTTATTTAACAAGGCAGCCGCCAACTGATGATATCCCTTATTTCCGGAGGGTACGAATTTGAATGTAGTTCCATTGAATAGGATATCCTCTTTCTGTTCCGCATCAAATTTTACGGGATAAAAGTCTTCATTTAGAATCTTGGCGATTTTAGGCTCGCTAAAAGTATTCTTGTCCATCACCTTGCACCATCCGCACCAGTCAGTGTACACATCAATAAAAATCTTTCTTTTCTCCTTTTTGGACTTCTCAATAGCTTCTTCAAAAGTCATCCAGGCTACTGGTCCTTCAGCTGCGGTTTTCAGGGCAACTTGCTGTACCTGCCCGTATACATTGCCTATAATTATTGACAAACCCAGGGCGGCAAGGAAAGCGAACGGATTTTTAACAAGTCTCATCTCAGCAAATTTATTAGAAAACAACAGCCTATTCAACAAAAGTTCATTCAATTAAAGTCACGGACCGGGCTGTCGCTTAAACCTTAATCACAATTTTGAGTCCAAATGTAACCTTTGGGCATATGCTTGATACGTATGTACGAAAGGATGGACAAATTGTTCATAATTGAACACCTAAAGGGAAACAAATCCGTCAATTTACCGCAAGATGGACGATTTCAGGTGTGGCATTGAGTTTGGTATATTTGAATTAAGGTGAAAATGAAATTTTCAAATAAAGACATTCTTCTTCTGTTAGGCATCGTGGTGGCCGTGATTATTGCGCTTACTACCCTTGTTTACCGGGAATCAACTTCCCTGCCTAAGACAACCAAAAATTTCCTTATACCTGATAAACACATGATCTTACCCTCCACGCTTCTGAAAAAGGTGGCTGACCACATTGGCATTTAACGCTATTCTCCTTATTGATTCGCTAAGAATTCTACCGGCTAGCACGGAGAATTCCCGAATCATAAGTATGATTACACTGAAACCTGAGGCTCCCAAAACTTTTCTTATTCCTATTTCCCTGAATTAAATTTCTGTAGTGAACATAGCCCAAGGATGGTTAACAAAGAGTAGGCCCTGTTTTTCTTAAAAAGACCGTTGGGGCAATAAGCAGGTAGTTCTTGCATATTGCATTAAATTTTGATGAAATGAGCATACCGGACTATACCCAGCGGGATGATAATGGTAGTCCTTTGTTTGATGGGAGGGTTCCAATATGCGAATTCCCTGCCTGGCCGGCAGGCAGGCATCTGACATTAAATAAAAATTATTAACAGATGAAAAAAATACTCTTGAATCAAGAAATAGTTACACCCATGTCTTCTCTGTAGGAATAATGGTGCAAGACAGTTTCGATTGCCTTCTTTATGGCTGTGTTCACCGGGTAGAATTTTTGACTCAACTCCCAATCGATACCATGTAGTTTCATGTAATAATCTCTCATCAGTGGAACTTGACGTCCCTGAATGGTTTGAGCTTGAACTGCATTATATTGAGTAGGAAGTTCTGTTTTTATGACCTGACAAGTTACAAACTCACGGTGACCATACTTGTTGAGCCTTGCAGAAAACCCAAATAGTCGGCAGATCAATCCCCGTGTTGCGTAGGAAGAACAATGTCCGGCTCCTAAGTGAGCGGTATCCAATATTGAACAAAGCGACTGGTCGAGGTCTGGATTTTCCAACCACTTTATAGCATTGCCCTCTTTGTAAAGCTGATGGGCAAATGGAAGAAACTCCAGGATGGTTGCTTCTATGTCAGGCTTAAGGCAGCATTTTCCGCAGCCCACCTTGCAGTGCAAGCCGGACCATTGCTTGAAGTCGGATATCTCTTTGTCCAGAGAGAGGAACACTTCCTCTACTTCCCGGACCAATCGCTCTATGTTCAATCGGTTGTTCTATAACCCGGCAAATATAGGTGAGCACCTGTTGAATTGATTTCGGGGAGAATGGGTTTATTTTTTAAGCCAATCCAATCGCATCTTTTCACTTTTTTGATGCCCGCTTCAAGGATTGGGCATTTAGGGACTAGGAAGGGCTGGTCAGCTCGTTGAGCTTGGTATAGTGCATAAAGAGTTCTTCTGCCCGTTGAGCTACTACCACCTTCAACATTTCCGGTTCGTCAATCTCGACGGTTGAGCCATACATCAAAATCCAGCGTGCCGCATGATCGAGATTATCTAACAAAAATTCTACTTGTATCCGGTCGCCTAAATCTTTTTGATTGATAGCTCCATAAAACGGTCTTGCATTGTCGGTTGATTTCTGAAAGGAAAGTTTCACCTTTATCAGGCCGCGGTGTTCAACATCAAAGGTCTTAAAATACTCCTGCAAAGAGAGCAGGTTGCTACCATCAAAGTGATTTCCCGTCAGCTTCATTTCCTTGATCTGATCCGATCTGAAATCGCGATACCCTTCCCGCAGTCTGCACCAGCCTATCAAATGCCATGCACCAGAATAAAAGAAAAGTCCGATGGGCTCAACCTCCCGCTCGGTAGTTTCATTTTTAGAACTCAGGTATATCAATTTCAACACTTCTTTGTACGCAACGGCCTTTTGTATATCAGTAATAAAGTGATTAGGCAAGTCCGGTTTTCTCCGCCATTGGTTGTAATGAACTTCCATCAAGGAATCCAGGTTTTCCAGGTGGTCCTTTTCAGTTTCCTTCAGCACAGATTTGATTTTGTTCATGGCTGATTCATAAGCCTGCCTTACCGATTTGTCGGTCATCTTATCCACAAGCTTGCCAGCCAGTAACATAGCACCGGCTTCCTCCTGGTTGAACATCACCGGCGGAAGGTGATATCCATCTACGATAAAATATCCTTTGCCTGCTTCTGAACCTATAGGAACACCTGCCTCCATCAAGGCTTTAATGTCGCGGTAAACTGTTCGAAGGGATATTTCAAAACGATCAGCCACTTCTTCCGCCCTTACAATACGCTTGGTTTGAAGTTGAATGAGAATAGCCGTTAAGCGATCGATCCTGTTCATGGTAAACACGAAAGGGCAATTTACAGTAAAGCCTTGAAAATTTAACTAAGAAATTATCCTAACTCCATCGGTGATATCCACTTCGTAAAAAGAGGGTGAAACACCAAATCGAGTTCCGTATTTCTCCACAACCAAACTTTTGAAATGATTTTTTTTTGGTTTGGCCACCAGGTTGATGGTACAACCACCAAATCCACCACCCATCATGCGCGATCCAATCACATTATACGAATGAGCTGTTTCAACGAGAAAATCCAGTTCAGCACAGGATACGTGATATTTATTCTTCAGCCCCTCGTGAGACCGATACATTAACTGTCCAAAGGCTATTATGTTATTTTCCTTCAGGAATGATGTCCCTTGTGCTACCCTTTCCATTTCTTCAACAATATACTGGCATTTAAAAAAAGTGTCGTCATCGAGGTAATCCCTTGCGCCCAAAAGCTGTTGAGTAGTGACCTCACGCAGCGAATGAATATTTCTAACGTGTTGGTTTAGTACATCGACTCCCCTTTCGCATGATTCTCTTCGGGCATTATAGGCGGAGGTTGCCAGATCATGTTTTATGCGCGTGTCAATCAGGAGTAGGTCAAGGTCATCGAGAACAAACGGTACATAGTCATGCGTTAACGATTGACAGTCAAGGTGAAGCAGATGATCTTGGCGAGAAAAGAGAGAAGCGTACTGATCCATGAGGCCACACTTCACGTTAGCAAATTCATGTTCAGCAAACTGGGCAATCAAAGCGAGGTCTTTACTGGATAGGCCGAGTTTGAAAAGCTCATTCAAAGCAAATGCAAAACCACAGCAGAGCGCTGCTGAAGATGAAAGACCTGCACCGTTGGGTATGTTGCCGCCGAAAACACAATTTATTCCGGAAAATTTCTTGCCGTGGTTTAGTATTCCCTGTATTACGCCCATCAGGTAACTTACCCAACCTTTATTCGATGCAATTTCATCCGCTGAAAAACTAATGGTTTCATTCAGGTCTGATGCAATGATATTGAACTGATCCGTTTGGCTCAGCCCCATGGCAAAAATCATTTCCCTATTTATGGCGGCCGGCAGTACCCAGCCCATATTATAGTCGATGTGTTCACCCAGCAGGTTGATGCGACCCGGAGCTTTTATCAACAACGGCCTTCCAGAAAAAGCTTCCTTAAATTGAAGATCGATGGAGGACATAGCTTCAATGGTCTTTTGTTAACGTGTAATTGGAATAATCGGCAATATCGGTTGAAAGTTAAAAATGCATTTTTGGCAGTAATTTGTTTGTGGGTTTAAGCCGGACTGAGTTAATTACCTTGATTACCTCTCCTATTAAATTGACTTCTGCCGCAATGTCCAACCTATAGTGCCCAGCACCACCAGCAACAAAATCCATGAGGACGCCATAGTAATCTTATCACCTACTACATAAGGCCGGGGTTCAAATCGGAATTCTATCCGGTGCTTGCCGGAAGGAATTTCCAATGCCCTCAACACATAGTTTACACGCAATATACTGGCGTTCTTCCCGTCAATGGTTGCTTTCCATCCCTGCGGATAATAAATCTCCGAGAACACGGCAAGCCCTGCTGTGGATGAAGTTGACTCATAAGCCACTAATGGAGGAGTCATTTCCTTCAATTCAATGCTCGCCAGGCTATCGTATCCGAAGCTATTGACGTTGAATTTCGAGTTGTCAATAACAGCTGTCGTTCGGGTATTCATTTCACAAACTTTGCTCAGCTCCTCCGCCGGCGAACTTACATTAGCCAGATGTTTGACAAACCAGGCGTTGCCATTGGCGGCAGGATTGGGCATATAACTATCTCTTTCGGGACCATACACGATATATTTTGTGTTCAGCATATTCAGTATGCCATACTCATTGAAATTCAGTGTCCCTGCCTGCGCATCTCTGATGAATGTATCCGTCTCTTTGCTCAGGCATGAGTCATACAAATCCTGATATCGCCTAAGCTTTGCGCCATGATATCCGCCCAGGGAGTAATGATAATAAGCAGTGCGCGACTCCTGGCTAAACGATTCCTGCAGGCTATAAACCCTGTAAACACTTTTGTCTTTTAGAATTTCTTCATCGGCCCCTGTGGGTGTAAAGTTTGCCGTTCTCTTCCGCTGATAGTTGTCTGCAGTAAAGTACCGTTTATCAACCATTGACATGTCGATGGTCACCATAAAAATGAGGAATGCATAAAATCCAAAGGCAGAAATGCGTTTCCTTACATCAAAGAACAACAAAATGAACACGCCAAAGATAAATCCAAACGAGCGGAGTGCATCGCCTCTAAGCAAATCCCTGCGATCCGTCTTCAAGGCATTGATAAACCATGTGGGTAATTGAGATTCTCCTTCGCGTAGAAAACTTGCCATTCCGGCAAAAATCCAGATTGCCAGGCAGAGTCCACCTGTGGCAGTAAATGCAATGATGAGTTTTCGTTTGGTTTCCTTACTGAGTCCGGCTTCATAAAACTTTTCAAGTCCCATCATACCCAGCAAAGGCATGGAGAATAATAAAATAACAATCGCAAACGTGACAGACCGAAACTTGCTGTATCCTGGAAAATAATCGAACATAAAATAGTTGAAGGTCTCGAAATGACTACCCCAACTCATCATCATGCCTAAAATACTAATTGAGACGAGCCACCACACATATTTTCGTTCCACAAACACAATTCCTATTACAAACAAGAAACAAATAATTGCACCTCCATAGTAAGGAACCGTCAGGGATTGAGGTCCCCAGTAGGCAGACGTATACCTTGCAAGTTGATTAGCCACGTTGTTGTCTCCACTTTGCACAAGAGCCTTGTAGGTTGCGCTGCTTTCATCCTGCACCAAAAAATCGCTGCTACTTCCACCATAGAAGTTTGGTATCATCACGGTAATACTTTCCAGCACTCCGCTACTGTAGGCAAATGCATATTCCTTGCTTAGTCCGCTACCCTGATTGCCGGTAGTCAATTCCGATTTACCCCGGATAGAGTATTGGCTATATTCTCCTATCGCCCACAGTGGCCCTATAAATGTACCCACCGCCAGTATCGCTGCCGGAACCAGGATTCCGAGGTTTTTAAAAAACTGAATCTTGTCTTTTTCACGAAAAGCTATCAACATTTGGATAAATCCATACACAAGCACAATCAGCAGCAGGTAGTAAGTCATCTGCAAATGATTTTCACGCAAGTGCAGGGACAGGCCCAACGCTGTAAGGGAAAAACCTGCCAGTCTCTTATTTGAAAATGCAAGGTGAATACCCGCCATTACCAATGGCATAAAGGCTATTGCACCGATACGCGCATTATGACCCGCCGCAATACCGATAATCATGTACGATGAAAGTCCGAATGCAAGCGCTCCAGCAATGGCGAGCATAGGTCGCACCCGAAATACAAGCAATAAAATATAATAACTCAGGAATGCCCAATAGATGTTCACTACCGGGTGGGGCAACCCTATTGATATTATTTTCTTGATGGCTACGATCACTCCATTGCTCCATTCCATATTAATCAGGTAGGCGGGCATACCGCCAAACATAGATGGCGCCCAAAGTCCTTCCTCTGCTGTGGCCATACGAAAATCCCTTAGTGCCTTTGATGCCGCCTCCCATTGCTGGATGTCGTGCTGACTGATAGACTTATTGTCAAAAAAAACCGGATTGAAAAAGATAACAGAGATCAATAGAAAAACCAGAACCGCGAAGAGGTGGGGTAGTATATGCTCCTTAACGTTTATCTGCTTCATAGAATGAATTTACGGAATGCAAAATAGGAAGTTTTGATTACTTCCATTCCTACTGCGACTCCTTACACAATTAAAAAACCAATTGAGCATACCCCTTCAATTGATAAGTGGTCATGGTGGTGAGCATAGAAGATGCAATCTTCACCTCCGGCACCATTTTGTCTTTATCAATATCTCTGGCAATCAAAGACTGGCCGCAAATAAAAATTTTAACTCCGGCTTCGTGCAATGCTTTGTAAAGGTCCAGATTAGGGTTATCCGTTTTATATTTTTTCTGATAGGCTTCGTTATTCATCACCGTAAAAGCGGCCCCACCATGTACCGCTAAAACCACATGCAATTTTTCTTTTGGAACTCCTGCCATGGCGTGCAGATTAAGCAATCTCGCCACGTTATTCAGCGCCCAATTGATTTCATCCGGTTTGTCAATTGCCTTCACTACCTCCACTGCAATTTTGTATTCCAGCGTGGAATCAATTTTTTCATCTGCATACGGAATTTCATAGATTTTTCCATAGTCTTTGATTATAGGGTTGACCTGACTTTGTGCGATAGCCACGTTGTAGCAAAATGCAATCACGAGTGTCGTTATTATTTTCATTTTTAAGTTATTTTTAATCAACGTAGGCACAAAAGATGTTCGGTTGGAAAGGAATTTGATAAGGAGTTGTAAATCAACCGCCAATGGTAGACATCGATTCGGATATGCCAATACCCAGTCTGCTTTGTTCCGCTTCAAATCCATCCTTAGCCCGCTGGCCACAAGCCTTTTGAAGCGCCTCTATCAGTTGTTGATCGGAAGCATTTGATCTTAACAGGTCTCTTAAATTTAATACCCCATTATCGTAGAGACAGGTTTTTAACGTGCCCTGTGCGGTAATACGTATGCGATTGCAGGTACCACAAAACGTGCGGCTAAAAGCTGCAATTACTCCGATATTTCCTTTGTGACCATCAACCGCATAACTGTAGGAGGTTGAATGAGGTTCGTCCTTCAGCTTTGTCAATCCCGGGTATGTTTTTCTAATATAGTCTATGATTTTAGTATAAGTCCAGTTGAGTACCGGATAGTGACTTCCTTCCCCATTGAAAGGCATCTCTTCAATAAACCTGACTGATACCGGATTGTGTCTTGTAAATTCAACCAACGGCAGGATATCATCAATATTTTTTCCCTCCATCACCACCGCGTTGATCTTTACGTTAATATCGCTTTCTAGTAAGAGGTTCAATGTCTCAAGCACCCTATCGTATTCATCTCTCCGTGTAATGATTTTAAATCTTTCACGATCCAACGTGTCCAGGCTTAAGTTTACGGACTTCACACCTGCTTGTTTCAATTCGCTGATATAAGGAGTCGTCAAAACACCGTTGGTGGTTAAGTGTACTTCCTGAATCCCATCGATGGATGAGACCAGATGCACCAACTCCATAAAATCTTTGCGCACAAAAGGTTCTCCTCCCGTAAATCGCACTTTGGTTATTCCCATGGAAGCCAGCAGCAACATCAATCGCTCAATCTCTTCGAAATTCAGCAACTGCTTCTTGGGCAAATACTGAATACCCTCTTCGGGCATACAATAAAAGCAACGCAGGTTGCAGCGGTCGGTTACCGCCAACCGCACGTAGTTTATTTGCCTTCCATGATTATCAATCAACATCCTTCTCAACGATTATACATAAACACACAATACACCCAAAGGGTGCCAAAGAGGCTGTTACCTTTCAAATTACAGTTTTGCGTATTTAATTCTTCACGAATTCATTCAAAAAAACCAGCCTCCCGAGGAACAAATTAGCCGTTTTCTTGGTATCCATAAGGGTAATTGATAATAAAAATAAGAAATTCGACCCGTTTTACCGATACAAAATGAAATACACGCTGATCGCATTTGGCATAACCAAAGATATTCTTGGGGGAAAAGAGATCACCTTCGAAATGGAAGGTCAAAAAGTGGGTGATCTTAAAAGAGCTTTGATAACCAGATACCCTGATATCGAATCACTCAATTCCTTGTTTATCGCTGTGAATAGTGCTTATGCCCAAGATGATGTAATTATTGCTGAAAGTGATGAAATAGCCCTTATCCCACCCGTTAGTGGTGGCTAAAGAATTTTGGCTTTTATTTCCGGCCATATCATTTGATGTACAACCATCATGTGGTATATTCAATTTCCAATTCTTTGTTTCACGCCAACACCAAAAATCATGATTAAAATCACCGAGAAAGCCATCGATGTTCAAAAAGTCATCGAAACGGCCTCCAGCTTAAGTGCAGGGGCCGTTAATGTTTTTGTAGGAACTGTAAGAAATAAAGCTCATAACAAAAATGTGGTCTGGTTGGAGTATGAAGCTTATGAGGCTATGGCAGTGGCCGAAATACGGAAGATTATTGATGAGGCTGCCCAAAAATGGGGATTGTTGGGTTGGGCGATCAGCCACCGAATAGGTACATTAAAACCAGGGGAAACAGCTGTGGTTGTTGCTGTATCCGCCCCACACCGCAAGGAGTCGTTTGAAGCATGTCAGTTTATCATCGATAATTTGAAGGCAAAAGCTCCGATCTGGAAAAAAGAAGTTTTTGAAGATGGGGAAGAATGGATTGAAGCCAGACCAACCATTGCGGCACACAACAACTAACCTGTCCTGTCTCTCAGATTTGGCTCACTACCACAATACCTATCGTTACAATAGTGATTGCAGCGATGAATCCTATTGCCAGAATAACCAGAAGATCCCGGTTGATGGAATTAAGCTGTCCTGAAGATTTTTCTATGATTTCCATTTTTGCCGCTACTTTAATTAGAATAAAGCTAACACGCCAGATTTACAATTTTCCTTTTAATCTATACCCTTTGATGCGGATGTAATTTTTTCTGCTGGATTTGTCAATGGGAGGTAAGTAAAAATAAATGAAACCGCTGCCGACAATTTACTTTGTCTAAATTGAATTATAGCTGATCGATAGCGAGTTAGCCAATTTCAAGAAAAGCAATGCTGTTAATCCAATGAGCAAAATTTTATACCTTCCCAAACATGTGTTAGACTAAAAAACAATACCTTCAGCTTGTAAGGTTTTGGGTTGTTAAGCAGATTTTGAAACCTATTTCAAATTGGATCGATCAAAAGAAGCAAGTTCTCCTTGCGTATTGACGTTGACAAGCATTTTTTCAAATGGTACTTTTAGCAGTTTTATATTTTCACCCAGCAGAAATTCGCGCGGACTTATTTTGCCATTATCAATGAAAGCTTTCATTCGTTCAAAGGAAGACCACTCCCATATAGTAAAAAGCGGTTCGGGTAACTCGCCCTCAGAATCGTAAAAACACGTTGCCGCTTTACTTCTATCCCTGCCGGTAATGAGGTAATCAACGGCATACTCATTAATAAAGGGCATATCAACGGGTACTGAAAGCCAGGCTACATTCTTATTGCTTTCAAAAGCGCTCACTATTCCATTCATTGGGCTGGAGAAGGTAAAATTGTCTTGTATTGGATTTTTATAAATTACCCCACCGGAATCCCGGCTTACCGATGTATAAACCTCATAACAAAATTTTTCCAGCAAGTTGAAGACATAATCCTTCTGAGGCACTCCGTGAAAATTAAGCAGACTTTTGTTCAGTCCCATACGACTGCTCTTCCCTCCTGCCAGAACCAGACCATAAATGCCCGTTTTCCCTTTCATTTTCTCTTGAAGTCTTTTTTTCCCCCCGACTTTTCCATTAATCTGATTTGCTCTATGGTAATATCATGCGACATCGCCTTGCACATATCATAAATGGTGAGGGCAGCTATAGAGGCCGCGGTCAAGGCCTCCATTTCCACTCCGGTTTTAGAGGTAATAGTCGCTGTGGTATTAATGAAAATTTTGTCCTTTATCATCTTTATTGTCACCTGACAATCTTCCAATCCAATGGGATGGCAAAGCGGAATCAATGTTGAAGTTTGCTTTGCACCCATCACACCCGCAAGGATTGCCGTCTGAAATACAGGCCCCTTCTTTGTCACGATCTCTTCATTTTTGAGCATCGCTGCAATCTCCCGCCCTACCTTTACAATGGCCTGGGCTTTTGCTGTCCGTTTTGTAATTTTTTTCCCAGAAACATTCACCATTCCAGGGTTGCCTGCCTTGTCAATGTGGGTAAGTTTAGAATTCATATTTGTTAACTTTACAATTAATCTTATTCAAGTTAATTCTAATCAAAGTTAGGAATAATCATGGTAAACGTTTCTGAGGCTGCTGCAATAATTGAATCGCATTTATTCAAGCCATCACATGAGGTGGTTCCCATTACCAAAGCGTACGGCAGAATATTGGCAGAAGAAATAGCTGCAGACCGTGACTTTCCTCCCTTCAGCCGGGTGGCCATGGATGGTATTGCCATTCAGTATGCTCAATTTAGAGGAGGGCAAAAAGATTTTTTTATTGAGTCAGTCGCTGCTGCTGGCGAGCCGCAAAAAAAACTTGTTGATAAAAGCAATTGCGTGGAGGTGATGACCGGAGCACCGCTTCCGGATAATACTGATACTGTAATCCGCTATGAAGATATCACCATAAAGGTTGGAAAGGTGCATATTGATATTACTGAAATTGATTCACATCAAAATATCCACACAAGAGGCCGGGATGCGCAGCAGGGTGAGATACTGTTATCTGCCGGGATACAACTTTCTCCCTCTGAAATTGCATTGATCGCATCTGTTGGGCGATCTGAAATTAAAGTAAATACCAATCCAGGCATCGCAATCATATCCACCGGCAATGAGTTGGTAGATGTAAATGAAACTCCATTGGCTCACCAGATCAGAAGGTCAAACAGTTATGCCCTGCAGGCCGCATTCCTGTCCCTGGGTTGCGGGTCAAAACTTTTTCACCTTCCCGATGACCGCGCAACGATTGCAAAGGAACTTTCCATCATATTGGAAAACCATGATCTTATTATCTTGTCAGGAGGTGTATCTAAAGGGAAATTCGACTACGTACCGGCAGTGCTTGAAGAACTGAGTGTGACCAAACACTTTCACAAAGTGAAACAAAAGCCCGGTAAACCATTTTGGTTTGGTACAAAAGCAGATAAAACAGTTTTTGCTTTGCCTGGCAACCCGGTTTCTACGTTTATGTGCTTTTACAGATACATCAAGCCGTGGTTAATAAAAAGCCTGGGCGCCTCAGTACCACTTGAATATGCGCTGCTAAAAAATGATTTTGAATTTGCAGGTGGTGATCTTGCTTACTTTCTTCAGGTTCACCTGAAAAATGAAAATGGAAAATTATGGGCTCAACCGCTACCGGGTGGCGGATCCGGTGATTTTGCTAATCTGAAAGCCGTTGATGGTTTTATGGAATTGCCGGCGGGTCAATCATCTTTCAAAAAGGAATCTGTTTTCCCTATCTATCGATTCCGATAAAGTGAAAATACTCATTGCACCAGACAAATTCAAAGGATCCCTTACCGCCCCGCAGGTATGCGAAATCATTAGCGCCACCCTGCTTGCCAGAAAGAGCAACTTTCAAATTTCCACATTACCTCTTGCCGATGGTGGTGAAGGCACCGCTGAATTGCTTACCCACTTTAGCCAGGGCAGCGAAATCAGTGTTGACGTGTTGGATCCTTTACTGCGACCTATACAGGCGTCCTATGGACTTTCATTCAACAAGGATGTCGCATTTATTGAAATGGCTAAAGCTTCGGGGCTTCAATTGCTAAAATTGACGGAGAGAAATTGCATAATCACCTCCACCTATGGTACGGGCCAATTAATAAAGCACGCATTGGATAAGGGCGTTACCCAAATAGTGATGGGTGTTGGTGGAAGCGCTACCAACGATGCGGGTATGGGAATGGCCAGGGCGCTGGGAATTAAATTGTGTGATAAGGACGGCAATGAATTGAAAGGCACAGGAGCCGATCTAAACTATTTGCATGAAGTGTATTTTACTTCTATGCATCCAAGTGTATCCACAACAACATTCATTGTACTCACCGATGTCAGCAATCCCTTCGATGGGGAAGATGGCGCAGCTTGTGTATTCGCCAAGCAAAAAGGAGCCGGGCCAACTGAAATAAATACACTAAATAAAGGACTTGAAAACTTCAGAAAATTAGCGTCCTCTAAAAAATGCGACCTGAATTTCCCCGGTGCAGGCGCTGCTGGTGGCCTGGGAGGTGGAGCTAAATTTTTTCTTAACGCGGTAGTTAGAAATGGAATGGAGTTCATTGCTGAATTCACCGGACTAGAAAAAATGATCAAGGAGGCAGATGTGGTGATTACGGGTGAGGGAAAAATAGACGCGCAAACATTATCTGGAAAGGTAGTAAAGGGTGTTGCAGAACTTTGCCGCATTCATAAGAAAAAACTTTTGCTCGTGGCAGGCCATTGCGAATTAGATGAACAACAGATTAAAATGCTGGGCGCCTCCCAATTGATTACCTTAAAAGACAAATCTACATCTACGGAGGAAGCCATGCAGCAGGCCAAAGAAATATTAGCGGAAAAGATACAACTTCTAAAATTATAGAGGCGCCAGAGTCCATTAGCGAAAAGCCTCAATTCGTCTTACCTAAAAGCAATTTTTGATTCATTCTCAAGCCGGAATTATACCAAAGCCAAACCTGGATTACAAGCAGCTTTTACCTTTATTTGTTTGCCCTGCCACATCGTATTAACTTTGCGTTCCTAAAATCAAAATTGACCCATGTTTGATAGTTTAAGTTTAAAGCTGGAGAAAGCCTTTCAAACCCTGAAAGGCCAGGGAAGAATCACGGAAATAAACATAGCCAGTACAGTTAAGGAGATCAGAAAAGCGCTGATTGATGCCGATGTAAACTATAAAGTAGCCAAAGAAGTAACGGATGACATAAGAACCAAGGCGATGGGCATGAACGTGCTCACGGCTGTTTCACCAGGTCAGCTTTTGGTCAAAGTAACCAATGATGAATTGACAGCCCTGATGGGCGGTGAAAGTGAAGACATTAAACTAGAGGGCTCACCGGCTGTTATTTTAATCGCTGGTTTACAGGGTTCAGGTAAAACTACTTTCTCAGGAAAATTAGCCAGCTACTTAAAAAGACAAGGCAAGCAGGTAATGCTTGCTGCTTGTGATATCTATCGCCCGGCGGCAATCGATCAGCTTAAAATATTGGGAGAGCAAATTGGCGTCAATGTTTATGCAGAGCCCGACAATAAGGATGCTGGTAAAATTGCCAAAGCAGCCATCGACCACGCCCGTAAGAATAACATCAAAATACTTATTGTAGATACAGCGGGGCGCCTGGCTGTAGATGAATCGATGATGAACGAAATCGCGGACCTGAAAAAAACACTCAATCCATCAGAGACACTCTTCGTTGTTGACTCAATGACCGGTCAGGATGCAGTGAACACTGCCAAGACATTTAATGAAAGATTGAATTTTGATGGAGTGGTGCTAACTAAAATGGATGGTGACACCCGTGGTGGTGCTGCTTTATCCATCAGGAAGGTTGTTGACAAGCCGATTAAGTTTATAAGTTCAGGAGAAAAGATGGAAGCCATTGATCGTTTCTATCCTGATCGTATGGCCGGTCGAATTTTAGGTATGGGTGATGTGGTTGGCCTGGTTGAAAAAGCCCAACAGACATTTGATGAGGAGGAAGCCAGACGGTTAAATAGGAAATTCAGAAAAAACCAGTTTGACTTCAATGATTTTCTCTCCCAACTGGAGCAGATTAAGAAGATGGGTGATATGAAAAGTCTGCTGGGGATGATCCCGGGTATGGGCAAAGCCATAAAAGATGTGGATATCGATGACAACTCATTCAAGCCCATTGAGGCCATCATCCGGTCCATGACATTGGAAGAACGGGAGAATCCCGATAAAATTAATGCAAGCCGAAAAAACAGAATTGCAAAAGGAAGTGGGAATAGTGTACAGCAGGTAAATCAATTGCTGAAACAATTTGAGCAAATGCGCAAAATGATGAAGACCATGAATAAGATGGGTGGAGGCAAAAGGGCCCTTTCTTCCATCAACCCATTTGGCAAATAACGACAATTTCGACTCTGCACTCAAATTTGATTTAAAAAGAAGAACCAATTTGAGTGCCTGTCCGTTAGAAGGATAAGTTTACAGGTAATTTTTCAATTAATGCAAAGTGCCCAATGTTTTGGGCGCTTTGCATTCGATACAACTTCATTAAACCAAACTCTTAAACCATTATGAACAAACTAACTTTATTGATTGCATTCGTGGCATCTGTTTCCTTTGGTGCATTTGCACAAAAGCCTGTGCCAAGTCCGCCTGCTAAGGCAGAAGGTAAAATTGACGGAGTTTCCGTTACCATAGACTATCACCAACCGTCCGCCAAAGGAAGAAAAATTATGGGAGGGCTTGTACCTTATGGTCAGGTTTGGAGAACAGGTGCCAATGCCACTACATCGATTGAATTTGGAGCGGATGTAAAAGTGGAAGGACAAGCGGTTGCTAAGGGGAAATATGGTCTATATACTATCCCCGGGGAAGCTGAGTGGACCATCATAATCAACAAGACAATAAAATGGGGAGCCTATGATTACAACGAAAAAGATGATCTGCTCCGTGTAAAAGTGAAACCAACCAGCACAGCCGACATGGTGGAAACATTCAATATTGCTATCGAAGGCAATAAAGTTGTGATGAAGTGGGAAAACACCCAGGTTGCTTTTGCAATTACAAAATAAATCCAGAAATAAAAAATTACCTAAAGTCGGGCAGCCTCTGCCCGACTTTTCTTTTGACCTGTTTATTGTTTTACATCGCAATTAGGTCATTCGCACGGTACCTTCATCGAAAATGGCAGTTTAACCTAACCTAAAATACCAAGAAGAATCTCCTGTCGGTTAATTAAATTGCACACCCTTTTTAAGCATATTTGTATTCGGAAATAGACAAACTATGCTTGTGTTGGGAAGGTCAGATCGTGTAGATTTACCGGGTCTCGGTCTCACGGGTATTCATGCCAAGATTGATACAGGCGCCTACACCAGCAGCCTTCATTGTTCACGGGCAGCCGTGGTTGATGGCAAGCTTGAGTTCGTACTACTGGATGAGGAACATCCGGAGTTTACGGGAATGAAGTTTATTTTTGAGGATTATCACCAACGCATAATAAAAAATTCTTTTGGCGAGGGGGAGATGCGATACATTATTCGCACCACCGTTCGTATTCATAATAAGACTTACAAAACGCAGTTTTCGCTCAGCGACAGAGACAATCTTAAATTTCCGGTATTGCTGGGCAGACGGGTTTTGAAAAAAAGATTCCTGATTGACGTTTCAAAAACAGATATTTCATTCAACCAAAAGCAAGGGTATTTCTCTTCTGGAAAATAGTCTCATCTTTGATTACAAATTGTATTTATGAAATCTTTTATCACTCCATTTACCACAGGGACATATTGTCCTGGTTGTGGCTCGCACCTATGTGTCGAGGAAGAAAATAGCAACACATGAAAATTGTCATCCTTTCCCGCAATAGCAAATTATACAGTACTCAGCGACTGAAGGAAGCTGGGGAAAAACGCGGTCATAATGTGGAAATCATTGACCACATGAAATGCGTGCTCTTAATCGAGAAGAAAAATCCGATGGTGTGGTACAATGGAAAGAAGATGGACTACTTCGATGCGGTGATACCCCGCATTGGTGCCTCGGTGACCTTTTATGGAGCGGCTGTGGTTCGTCAGTTTGAAATGATGAAAGTATTCAGCTCAACGGAATCCCAGGCATTGATCCGGTCGCGGGACAAATTGAGAAGCTTGCAAATATTATCCAGGGCAGGCTTGGGTTTGCCCAAGACTATATTCATGGATTATTCAAAAGATACCGAAGGCGTAATTGAAGCTGTAGGTGGCGCGCCCGTTGTAATCAAATTGCTTGAAGGCACCCAGGGCCTGGGAGTAGTGTTGGCAGAAAATAAAAATGCCGCGAAGTCGGTAATCGAAGCTTTTCACGGAGTGAAAGCACGTATTATTGTTCAGGAATTTATTAAGGAAGCCAAAGGATCAGACATTCGTGCTTTTGTAGTAGATGGCGAGGTGGTAGGCGCCATGAAAAGAACGGCGAAAGAGGGAGAATTTCGATCCAACCTGCATCGGGGTGGTACCTCCAAAGTATTTAAGCTCAGCCGATCGGAAAAAAGCACCGCCATAGCTGCGGCAAAAAAAATGGGACTGGGCGTGGCCGGGGTAGATATGCTTTTATCGAAGCGCGGGCCTCTGATTATCGAGGTAAATTCTTCTCCTGGCCTGGAAGGGATAGAAGCAGCAACTGGCGTTGACATTGGTGGGAAAATTATTCAATACCTTGAAAAAAATGCCGGGAAAAACCGGATTCAGAAAGATAAGATCAACGCCTAGCATTTTATTCGTATTACTAGTCAAGCTCAAAAAAAAATGAAGGTTGTCAAAATAGCGGGTCAGGAGATTAAACCCGGGGAGTCGAAGCACATTGATATCAAGATTGCGAGGCTCCCTTCTCATACACAAATTGATACACCTATTTTTGTGCATCGCGCATTAGAAGACGGACCCGTACTGGCATTGATGGCTGGTATGCATGGTGATGAAATAAATGGCGTGGAGATTGTGAGGCGAATACTGGATAGCGACCTTAACCGGGCCAAACGTGGCACGGTAGTATGCATGCCCATCGTGAACGTATATGGATTTTTGAATTATTCCCGGGAAGTACCGGATGGAAAAGATATCAATAGGTCTTTTCCCGGAAACAAGTCAGGGTCACTCGCCAGTCGCGTGGCCTATCATCTTATGCGGGAAGTCATTCCCTATATTGATTATGGAATTGACTTTCACACGGGTGGCGCAGCCAGAACCAACTATCCTCAGGTAAGGTGTGTGATGACCGATTCCCGGAATGTAGAACTCGCTAATGCCTTTTGCGCACCCTTTACGATAGATTCACCCTTTCGCCCAAATTCATTACGGCAGGCAGCCGCCAAAAAAAATAAAAACATTATTGTGTATGAGGGGGGTGAATCGGTTCGTTTTGATACGCATGCCATCGAAGCTGGCCTGGCAGGAACACTGCGATTGATGAAATTCCTAAAAATGATTGACTGGGCTCCTGAAGCTTCTGAAGAAAATAAAATTATCTGGAACTCCACCTGGGTAAGAGCGCGTACAGCTGGGTTGTTTCAGGCAAACATCCGTTGTGGACAACTAGTAGAGAAAAATCAGTGGCTTGGCACCATCACGGATCCGTTTGGGGAATTTAAAGAACAGATAAAGGCACCTTCGACAGGTTACGTGGTTGGGTTGAACAACACACCTGTAATCAATGCGGGTGATGCGCTTATGCATATCGGATTAGATGATTCCTGTAAACTGTCCCTCAAGGACGAGGAATAGCACCCTTTTGAGTTATAGTTAAAAATCCGGACAAGGAATAATTAGTTTATCCTTGGGAGGTTTGCGGGGATCTCGGGTAGACCAGGAGTACACCATGCTAAATTCGTGAGCGCCACCACTTCCCGGGCCAAGCCGGGAGATTGTGTAATCATAACTATATCCAATATTTAAAATATCCTTAGGCCCTTTCTTTGTGAATCCAAGGAGCAGAACAATGGATTCATTATTGGCAAAGTTATTAACCTGCTTAAATGGAACACCCCTGTACCATAGACCAACAATCAGCGGTTCCAGGGTAAGGTACGTGCCAATGTCCATCTGATCGAATTCACCCTGATGCCTGTATTGTAATGCCGGGGCGATACTCCGCTCAGATGGCCGTGCGTAGATGCCAGAGCCAACCACACCCGGTCTGAAATGAAACTTTATACCCGTATGGACTGATGTCTTCATGGGCAACCTGCTTTGCTCCCCTATCAACGATTGATTCGGTTGAGTAATGTGATGAGCAGCGACACCAAGCCAAGCCTTGGAGGTATAGAATAATCCGCCAAATGACAGATCAGGGAAAAACTTATTTCCTCCGCTCAAGGCTTCCGCTGAAACCGGATTGATCACATCTCCCGTTGCAGGATCAAACTGATCGCCAAAAGTAAGTTTATCAAAATTGATCGATCGATTATACAACGCCACCTGTACACCCGGCCTGAAGGAGAGTCCTTCCGTTAAACTAATATTGTAAGAGTATTGGCCAGCAAGACTTATGGACTGAAGTCCGAGTATTCCTTCCCGATCCCGGGTGAGCATCACGCCCACTCCACTGTTTTTATCTTCAATATAGGTATCAAAGAATGCGGAGATGGTAGTGAAGTTAGCATCAATGGCCGGCCATTGATTTCGGTAGTTGATACCAACCCTTGCCTGATTAGTGGAGCCGGCAAAGGCAGGATTCAAAAACAAAGGGGCAGCGTAAAACTGGGAATATTGCGGATCCTGGGCAGTTACCGAATTGTGCATCAACAGGATACATCCACAAAAGAACAGCAACTTGTACAACAACTTGGGGGATTTAATTCTCTCCATTAAAGCAAATTAAAACGTTTATCCCTATTAATAAAAATGCTGGTCTCAAACATCGTGATGCTTTACGCTACTTAACGAATTTTTCAGTCAAAATGTATTACTTTAGCAGGGTTTGGCGTTTTTAATTTTGTGAAGTAAGAATATGGTTTTAGGTTGAGTGTATAACGCATCGTATGAATAGCAGGATTTCAGTAACCATTTTTAAAAACTACCTCACCCTTCTTCTGATCAGTTATTGCAGTTTGGCAATGGCTCAGGATCTTGGACGTAACATTTGGTATTTTGGCAATTCACCAAACGGAATACGCTTCAACAGAGCAGACAATTCGGCCACCAGCGTTACCGATCAGGCAACTCCATTTGGAAGGGGCGGAAGCGCAGTAGCTACGGATCGTGGAAATTCCAATCTTTTATTCTATTCTGATGGAGCCAATGTGTATGACGCTTGTCACTTAGTCATGCCCAACGGAAGCGGACTCACTGCAAACAGCGTTGCAAATCAGCCCGTAGCGATTAGTTCAGCACCGGGTCAGCCTGGTAAATATTTTATTTTTACTAACACGGCAAGTTTTAATGTCGGAGGAGATGTAAGCAGAAGTGTTGTGGATCTTAACTTGTTTGGTAACGCCGTGTTTCCTTCACCAGAAACGGGAGATGTAGAATCAAAAAATGCAGCCATACCGGGTTTAACAAACAGATCGGAGGGAATGATTACGGTGCCACACGCCAATGGCACTGACTTTTGGCTTATCTCACATGAGGTTAATACACAAAATTATTCCGCTACACTCATCAATGCAGCAAGCTACACAGGCACGTTCAATACAACCATTACCGCAGGCGTTGGATTGCCGATTATTGTTGCAAACTTTTCATATAACGCAGCACTGGGTAAAGTGGCCGTATCACCTCAAGGCCCTGATACGGATGCGCTCATCCTGAATTTTGACAACACAACGGGTACATTCTCATTCGACCGCTTTATTTTCAACTCAGGTTTTCCCACAACAGCGAACCAAAGCATATATGATATCGAGTGGAGTTTCAGCGGACAGTATTTGTACCTTTCGTTGCATGGGGAAGCTGGAATTAATGCGAATTTATTGCAGTATGATTACAATGATCCCTCCATTACCCTCACCTCGGTTTTGCCAACGCCTGTATTCAGAAGTTATGGTATCCAGCTAGCACCGGATAGCGCAATTTATCATCTCTATCAGGCTGTAGACAGCGGCCCATTTTTATTGGGCAGATTTGCGAATATTGATTCAGTTGCCAGTGAAGTTAACTATGACCCCTTACCTTTTGGTGCGGACAATGTAGACGGTATACAACTCCCCTCTTTTTTGCCACAAGAAAATGTGAATATTGCCGTAAGCTTCACTTCAATCGGAACATGCCAAAACGCACCAACAACTTTTTTTAGTACGGTTACTCCTGCTGCCGACAGCCTGATTTGGGATTTTGGAGATGGGAATGGAGCTCGGGGAGTTAGTCCTATACATACGTATGAAGATGCACAAACCTTCAATGTTACGCTTACCGCCTATTTTCAGGGACAAATGCAAACGGCTGCACAACCTGTTACCATCAATGCTTTTCCTTTGGAATTGCAATTGGTCCAGGATACGACAGCCTGTCGTAGTGAATTCCCTCCGCCAAGAGGGACCTCCACACCCCAACAGTTTGAGGTTACAGCTACCGTTTCAGGCGGAACACCTGTTTCGGCTATCTGGTCTAATGGTGATACAGGGCTTACGCTTACACCTGATTCCGCAGGGTTTTATTACCTGGTGATTACCGATGCGTCCGGTTGTTCAGCTTATGCTGGCGTAAATGTACGGGAGTATGAATTAATGGATCAGCGAGCCAACATCTGGTACTTTGGTAACCGGGCCGGTATTGACTTTAATCCGCTCCCCGGCCCTCCGGTGGCATTAGATGACAGTGCCATGGATGCGCCTGAAGGAACATCCACGATTTCCGATCGAAACGGTGAAGTAATTTTCTACACGGATGGTGATAAGGTGTACGACAAGACGCATGCGGAAATTGCTACAGGAATTGGAGGTGATCCCCTTTCCGCACAAGCAGCCCTTATCGTTCCGGTACCAGGAGATGAAACACTTTATTACATTTTTACCACGCAAGCCATCGATGGCACTTCTGCCAACGAACTGAGGTATTCATTATTTGATCTGAAGGAAAATACCGGACTTGGCGCCGTAATTCAACAGAACATTTTGCTTTTCGCTAAAAGTACTGAGCGAATTACTGCCAATGGCAACTGGTTGATCGCCCATGAATACGGTAACAATACGTTTAGGGCCTATCCGATTTCAGCTGCAGGAATTGGTGACCCGATTTTCTCCAGCATTGGGTCTGATCACAGTTTCAAAACTACTCAGACTGGGGAAGGTTATATGAAACTAGGCCCCCGGGGCAACCTGGCGTTGGCTCTTTCAACGCCCGGTACAAGCAACTTGATTGAGTTATTCACACTCGTGGACTCCACCGGGCTGATTACAAACTTCAGGCAAATTGATTTGAACGAACCCAACGGTCAGGTCTATGGCGTAGAGTTTTCTCCAGGTGGTAATAAACTATTTGCAACCCTGAAGGGTGCGCCTGCTCCTTCAGCCGTATATGAATACTTTCTCGACTCCTTAGAGCAACCTTTCCTTAGAAATATTACGCCTGAACCCGCACAGGAATTAGGCGCACTTCAGGTTGGGCCGGATGGGCAAATCTACCTGGCTATCAATGGAAGCAATGTACTAGGTACAATTCAGGCTGTAGAAGACACTACATTGATTAGTCCAATCAATTTCAGTGGCTTTACCCTGGCCGCAAGTACCAATAGCCGATTAGGGCTTCCTAATTTTACACAAATTGTATCCAATGCCTTTGGCGGGCCGGCAATTGATTTTTCAGGTGTCTGTTTGGGATTGCCCACGGAATTTACAGGAACGCCAACTGACGCCATCGATGAGTTTCAATGGTTCTTCGGAGATGGCGGAAGTGATACTACACCAAATCCAATACATACTTATGCTGCTGCCGGTAACTATATGGTTTCGATGATACTAACCAACCGATGCGGGTTGAATGTGACTATTGTGGAGCCGATCACAATATTTTCTGACCCTCCGGATCCAACCTTACCTGGTGCTTCCGCCTTATGTTTCGGCCCGGTTACACTGGATGCCAATACCGGTAATTTACCCGGTTTTACCTATTTATGGTCAACCGGAGAGACAACACAACAGGTCGTTATCGATGAGCCTACCCTTTTATCAGTTATTAATACCGATGCCAATGGTTGTACATCCACCGCTCAAACCATTGTTGTTGATAATCGCCCGCAACTGGAGTTAGGTCCTGATCTTACGATTTGTGAAGACAACAATACGCCTGCATTAAATGCACGAAATCCGGGCGCAACCTATGACTGGACGGTGAATGGTGCCCCTGCCAGCACATCTCAGGTACTTGCTGTAGACGTGACCACGCCCGGCATTTTTACCTATGAAGTAACTGTGACTGATCCCGTAACCAGTTGTTTCATTCAAGAAAATAAAACATTCACCATCAATGTGTCACCTCAGTTTACATTGACGGGAAATCCTCCAAGCAGTTGCGGTGCATTGGATGGAGACATCACTTTACAATTGAATGTAAGCGCTCCTCAAGCGGGACCTTATTCGTATTTTCTAACTGGTCCGGGAGGGTTTAATAATCAGGCTATCGATCAAACGGCACCTACATCCTTTACCTCTCCACCAAGCCTTGGCGCAGGTACTTATTCTGGTATTGTGACCGATCAGATTTCCGGTTGTACAATTTCCCAGGCTATTGGCTTGAGTGATCCGGCAACATTCACGGTGTTAATTGCCAATACCGATTGCGACCCAACGGTTATTACTGCTTCAACGGGTGGCTTACCGCCAGTTGGGCCGCTTACTTATACATTTACTAATGGTAGTACTGGAGAGACATTCCCTGCACAGGCAAGTCCAACAGCCACATTCGTAAACGGAAGTGACGGAACCTATGTTGTTGAAATTTTTGATGCCGCGTCAGGGTGTCGGGTAACGGATGACCAACTCGTGGCAATCACTCCCAAGCCAATCACTTTTACTGAAGATATTTGCAATGACCCAGCAACGGTAACTGCCGCACTGGCTGCCCCGTTCGATGCGGGTGCAACCTATAGCTGGACAGGACCTGGTATCGTAAGCGGTTCTGGAACGAATGAAATAACTGTTAATGCCAGTGGCACATACCAGGTGACAGCTACAACAGCAGCCGGATGTGATGTAGTTGATACGCGTGACATCATTTTTGATGCGAGTGTAACACCCGGCATAGCACAAAGCGATGCTTGCGAAGATGCCGTCATCTTATCAGCTACTCCGTCTGGGCCATTTACTTACCGTTGGTTCAGAGGCGGTGTTTTTCAAAGTTCTTTACTTGGACAGCAAATTTCAGTAGGTCCTGCTGACAATGGCTCGAATTTCAATGTTCAAATAGTGAACGCGGTGAATGGATGTGTGTTCGATTCCCCTATTCAAACCGTCAACGTTGTCGGTCCGGTCACAGCCACACTTGCTTCAACGCCTGCCTGTGATGACGACCAACCTTTTGTTTTGACAGCCGGCACCACCGCTACGGGAGTTGCCTATACCTGGTTTTTCAATGAAAGCGAAATTCCCGATGAAGCCAGTGCCACCCTTTCCCGAACCGAAGATGGTACCTATAGGGTGGAAATTTCCAAGTCCGTATGCGATGCCAGTGCTCAGATTCAGGTAATCAAGGCTCCAGTGCCCGTTGGTAATCTTCCTAACCGGGTGATAATCTGTGACGATCCTGAAAATAGTGATCCGGCTACCTCGCAGGTTGATCTGGATCCAGGCACCTTTAGCGCATATAGTTGGTTCAAAAATGAACTTACCCTTGGCTTCACCGATCAACTATTCACGGCTGACAGTGAAGGAATTTATCACGTTGATATTACCAATTCTTTCGGGTGCGTATCAAGAGATGAAACGGAGGTACTGAGCCAATGTATTCCAAAGCTTGTTGCCCCTAATGCATTCAGACCAACCAGTTCCACGGCATCCAACAGGGAATTTTCGGTATTCTCATTCTTTATAACCGATGATTTTGAAATTTTCATCTATAACCGGTGGGGAGAACTTGTATATCAATCCAATGATCGGTTTTTTAGATGGAATGGAACCTACAATAATGCCGGTCAGCCATTGCCCGGCGGGTCTTATGCTTATATAATCAAATTTGTAAGTTCTTTTAGACCAGATTTGGGTGTTCAGGAAAAACGGGGTGGAGTAGCTCTCGTCCGATAAATTCAGCACGCATCTACACGTTGACTTTAATTTTTCAATTGGTTTGGCTAACTATGCAAATAGAAATCAAATCGAAATAACTATGAAAAAATTTCTGATTCTTCCCCTTATGGTCATGTTATTCATCACAAGCAATACCAGCGCGCAACTACTCAATACGTCTTTGACACTAACGGTTCGGGATGAACTGGGCAATACAGTTGAGGAAGCAACAGTCCAATTGTACGAGACTGAAGCTGATTACCTGGCCGAGACCAATGTATTAATGGAAGGTGTGACCGACAAAAAAGGGGTGGTTAAATTCAAAAAACTGGAAGGCAAGTCATATTTTGTACTGGCTCGCAAAGGAGATATCAATAACGCGGGTGGCGGTGAGCAAATCGGAAAACTGGAAGAAGGAAAATTCAATAAAGCCACCGTTGTAATCCAATAGCGGAAGCTTCCTGGATTATTTGGAGCTTATAATCATGATTCCAAATGCGGCTATCACTATCCAGAACTTGTACACGGCAATGGCAGGGATAATCACAATCTGAAGATCCATAAGTACCGCCAACAGCACAATTACAACTGCGATTGCTCTTAAAATTGAACGCGTTTTGTTACTCATTTTAATATTTGGGTTAAAATCATAGCAAAATAGATTTTAGCTTTGAATAATTAAAATGGCAACCATTGGTCAGGACATATTATTTGCCAGGAAAATTCTGGAGACTGGTGAATTGGTAGCCATACCCACGGAAACAGTTTATGGCCTGGCTGCAAATGCACTCAATGCAAAAGCGGTTACCAAAATATTTGAAGCAAAAGATCGTCCTGCTTTTGATCCGCTGATCATACACGTAGCTTCGGAAGATCAACTTGTAAATTTAGTCGAGTCTATTCCCGATGATGCAAGGAAATTGATAAGACATTTTTGGCCCGGTCCCCTAACGTTGGTTCTTCCACGGAAAGAAATTATACCCGAAATAGTAACGGCTGGTTTGAGTACAGTAGGTGTGCGCTGCCCCGATCATTACCTTACACAGCAGTTGCTATCGCAAATCAATTTCCCGCTGGCTGCACCCAGTGCAAATCCTTTCGGTTATGTAAGTCCGACTACTCCTGAGCACGTAAACGCCCAGTTGGGTGGGAAGATTTCTTATATTCTGGATGGCGGACCCTGCCGAGTAGGGATTGAGTCAACTATTATTGGATTTGAAAATAACAAACCCATTATTTACAGACGAGGAGGAATCCCTGAAGAAGCAATAGAACTTATTGTAGGCCCTATTCAATCAAAACTCCACTCCTCTTCCAACCCGGCAGCTCCCGGGCAACTTGAAAGTCATTACGCTCCAAGGATAAATTTCTTATTGGGTGATATTGACGCACTGATCGATGCGCACCAAGACAAAAAAATCGGGTTACTGCGTTTTAAAAAAAATGAAGGAGAAAGTTCGCAGCATGAGATCTGTTTATCCTCTGGGGGAGATATGGCTGAAGCCGCTCAAAATTTATTTGCTGCTTTGCGTAAGCTGGATCAAATGGATGTGGATATCATTATTGCCGAAAAAGTGCCTGACATTGGGATTGGCAAAGCAATAAATGACAGGCTCATAAGAGCTGCCGCCAACTAATCAGCGATAGGGCACTATCGACACTACTTTATATAATGCTGAGGGATAATATAGATTTCCTTCTTTAATCACTGTGTCAACTTTTCTGATATCGCTGATGTTTTTTACCGGGTCACCATTTATCAGGATCATGTCTGCTGTTTTCCCTACAGCAATTGATCCAAGCTGATTCAATTTTCCTGATACCTTGGCTCCATTCCATGTTGCAATTTTTAATACTTCATTTGCAGGAATTCCAGCCTTTACATATAACTCCAATTCTCTATGGTAGGCAAAGCCAGGCATGGCATCAGTTCCGGCAACGATAGTAATGCCTACATCATGCATCGCTTTAATAAATTTCAAACAAGACTCAAATGATTTTTTATAGAGTTCCTCCTTGCCATTTGCAGGAAGCCCACCGAAGGTTTGCACTGATCTTTGTGAAGCCGCAGGAAGGCGATCTTTTATAGCTGCATAAATAGGGTTTACTTCACCAGGAACACTGGTAAACATTTCTTCAAAAATCGCTACGGTTGGGTCAGTAATTATTTTTTTATCAACCATTTTAGCAAGAAATGCTTTGAATGCATTGCTGTTGAAATCAAACGCTGCAGCATTATCTGCAACAAGAGAAAACCTGACGGGAGTCCGTGTATCCTTGTCTTTTCCGTAAAAATTGAGGAAGAGCATATTGATGTGTTGTATTTCGGTATATCCGGCATCTATGGCCTCTTCCGCTGTCATAAATGCTGGTATATGACCACTTACCTTCATATTATGCGTGGCAGCCTCCCTGGCAATGGGAGCAACCCACGCTGGATTAAGCGAACTGTAAAGTTTGATCTGATCATAGCCAAGCGCAGCATATTTCTTCACCCCAGCAATTCCTTCATCCACAGTATTTATTATTTCACCTGTTGGGCCGGCATAAGGGCCAGCGCCATCTATGAATCCTGCCATGGATGAAATCCGAGGCCCAACCAATTTTCCTTCATCTATTTGCTTTTTGATCTCTACTAGTGATGTGGTGTTGCCCATGTCTCTCACATTGGTAACGCCAGCACCCAGGTGAAGTATTCCGTCCGATGGGCTTCCATAATGTACATGCATATCCCACATGCCTGGCATTAAAGTTTTATTCGTTCCATCTATGGTCATAAAACCATCCGGAACCTTTACTGATTCTTTCTTTCCCACTGAAGATATTTTCCCACCTTCCGTTAACACCGTCATATTTTGCAAGACAACAGCCTTTTCGGCATCAAATAAATTCACATTGGTAAGTGCTATTCCCTTAGGCTTAGTTGTTAAGTTAGCGGGCCATTTTTCAAAATAAGCATCCTCAACTATCTTCTGCTCCTGGTACAATTGATCCTTTAGTGATTCATACCCCTCCTTTATATTGGAGTACCATTCACTTACACTCCCTATTTGGGAATTATCATTATCAACCCAGGTATAGTCAGGTGTAAGGCCTAGTCCGCTAATCTCACACAAAAAAAACTTTACAGGTTTGCCTTCTAATTGAAATGTATATGCTTTATAAGAAAGCAAGGATGCTTTCCCTGCGGGAAGCACATCTACGGTCTTGTTCGGACTTGCTACCAATGCTTTAACCAAATTTCCACCACTGCTGTTAATACCTGAGTAGAAAGCCAGAGGTGAAACGGCCTTGCTTCCCTTCTCTGATTCATTTTGCCAACTGGCTATTCCATTTTCGTATGTAAATTTTTCACTGACTTCGTTCTTCAAGTAATTCTTTCCTTTAGATTCAAGGTAAGTGAGGTATCCATTCGCATTCTCTTTGTAGCGTGAATGTATTTCCGGTCCCCTTCCCCGATCATTGAATGTGAAATATGTTTCCCAATAACCATCTTTGCTTTTCCATGTTTTTTCGTAACCTGCTTCCCTTTCACCAAATGTGATGGTGTACTTCAGTGTATCTCCGGATTGAGCCAAAAGAAAATTACTAAATAACAGACTTAGGAATAAAGGCGATTTACGTAGAGGGATCATGGCAGAAGACTTTACTATTTTAAGATTTGAAGATATAATTAATGAATAAGATCGCCGTAATGATTGATAAGTTACTATCTTAATTCTTCAATTAAAAGAAAATTAAAATGCCAAAATTGCTGGTCCTGACAGGTGGTGGAGATTGCCCTGGTCTCAATGCAGTCATCCGGGGAATTGTAAAACGCGCGCAAAAGGAGAAGGAATGGGAAATCTACGGAAGTATTGAAGCATTCGATGGTGTGATCAAGGAACCGCAGGAAATCATAAGGCTTACAAGCAGAAGAGTTTCCGGCATTCATGTAAAGGGAGGCACTATTCTAAAAACCACCAATAAAGCCAATCCATTAAAATATCCGATGGAACAGCCTGATGGCACCATTTTGTTTGAGGATCGGTCAGACGAATTGATTGCCAAATTGAAAAAACTCAATTTCGATGGAATTATAAATATTGGCGGAGATGGGTCACAGCGCATTTCAAAAATATTGTTTGACAGGGGAGTTCCCATTATTGGTGTACCCAAAACGATAGACAATGATCTTTCCGCTACGGATATGACCTTTGGATTTCAAACGGCTGTTCAGATTGCCACTGACAGCTTTGACAAACTGGTTACCACTGCCGAAAGTCATCACCGGGTGATGATCATGGAGGTGATGGGCCGTGATGCCGGTTGGATCGCTTTACACACGGCCATAGCTGGTGGTGCAGAGATTTGTTTAATCCCTGAAATACCCTATGATATCAACAAGGTTGTAAAGAGAATTGAATCAAGGTATCGAAATGGGAAAGGCTTTGTGAATATTGTGGTAGCCGAAGGCGCAAAGCCCAAAGCAGGCAGTGCCACGTTTTCCGAAGCGGCCAAAGGATCGGAACATATCAAGCTTGGTGGCATTGCCTATACTTTATCCAGGCAATTGAAAAGCGCTGGGTGTAAGGCTGAAATCAGGGAAACCATTTTAGGACACATTGTGCGAGGCGGAACACCCATTGCGTTTGACCGTGTATTGGCTTCCCTTTATGGTGTAAAGGCTTTTGAAATGGTACTGCATAAAGACTTTGGAAAAATGGTTTCGTTTAGAAATAATGAGATCACGATGGTCTCACTTGAAGAAGCTACCAAAGATTATAATTTTATTAAAACGGATTCATACCTGGTGAAAGCTGCAAGCAGTCTGGGAATAAGTTTTGGGAATTGAGCAACCTTGGCTTAAAACGTTTATTTTCGCACTGGATTCTATTTCTTCAATTATTTACGAAATGAAAACAATTAACGATATAAATTTTTCCAACAAGAAGGCGCTAATACGGGTTGATTTTAATGTACCGCTTGATAAAAAAACATTTGCTGTTACTGACGATAACCGCATCCGGTCGACCATTCCTACACTAAAAAAAATTCTGTCTGATGGTGGAAGTTGCATTCTTATGTCGCATTTGGGCAGACCAAAGGAAGGGCCCGAAGAAAAGTATTCTTTGCGGCATACCGTAAAAACTATCGAAGAAATCCTGGGTGTTAGTGTTCAATTCTCCAGCGATTGTATTGGGTCAGAGGCAGAAAAAAAAGCGTCCGATTTGAAATCCGGTGAAGTATTGCTGCTGGAGAATCTCCGTTTTCACAAAGAAGAGGAAAAAGGAGACATAGCCTTTGCTGAACAGTTGTCAAAATTGGGCGATGTCTACGTGAATGACGCATTTGGTACGGCTCATCGCCCGCACGCTTCCACAACGATAGTAGCTCAGTTTTTCAAAGAGAAGTGCGCAGGGCTTGTTATGGCGGCTGAATTGGACAACGCCAAAAAGGTAATGGTAAATGCTGAAAAACCTTTTACGGCCATCATGGGTGGAGCTAAAATTTCGGACAAAATCCTCATTATTGAACAACTGCTAAGTAAAGTTGATAACCTCATCATCGGAGGAGGTATGGCCTATACTTTTTTTAAAGCGCTCGGTGGCAACATCGGCAAATCATTGGTAGAAGAGGAGAAACTTGATCTCGCCAAAGAGCTTATTCAAAAGGCAAAAAACAAGGGTGTGGATTTGCATTTACCAATCGACTCTATTATCGCTGATCAATTTGATGCCGAGGCCAAGACTGATATATCAAATAACCTTAACATCAAAGACGGTTGGATGGGATTGGATATTGGGCCACAGGCGAGCCAGGTTTTTTCTAAAGTTATTCTTGAATCGAAGACCATTTTATGGAATGGACCTATGGGTGTATTTGAGATGAAGAAATTTGAAAATGGCACCAAGGCTATAGCCGAAACCGTAGTGAAAGCAACTGAAGCCGGAGCTTTCTCACTGATTGGCGGTGGCGACTCTGCTGCCGCTGTTGCAAAATTTAATCTTAGCGACAGGGTAAGCTATGTGTCTACCGGAGGCGGAGCATTGTTGGAATATTTTGAAGGGAATATTTTGCCAGGTGTAAAGGCTCTTGACTAGGGTTTTACAATTCGCAATACCCAATATTCATCATACTTTATTTCGTTGGCATCAAGCATCTCCCTGATTACTTCTATAAATAGTTCATGGTCATCTGGATTTACTGCCTCTTCCAGTTCTTCCGAAGTCATAGGCTTCTTGCGAAGTAAAAGAATTATTTGATCCTCGTAATCTTTCACTTGCAACCGATTCTCCTGTTTCTTCTTCTGCAAGCAAACATCACAAACTCCGCAGACACTAAATGTCTCCTCATCAAAATAGGATTGGATGAACTGCGTTCTGCATCGATGTTCTTGTGAAACATACGCTATCATGGTTTCCATTTTTGACAATGTAAGATTTCTTCTTTCTTCGAGTTTTTGAACATCCAACTGCAATCGTTTGGCATCTTGTCGGGGCGTGAGGAAGGTTACCTGAGGAGCATCTGATGCCTCCTCATAGTGAAGAAACTGCATTTTATGTAATTGTTGAAGGGCAATCTTAGTCTCCGAAATGGTCCACTTTACTACCTGGCTGATCTGTGCCTCAGAAATATTCACAAATGTTGAGAAGAGTTCAGCGCCATAAAGACGGAGTATCGTTTTAATGAGCGGATCAAAATGGGCATTCGCAACCTGAAATTCATATAGCTTCTTCTTATCTACCTGAAGGTGCAACCGTGAAGGACGATAGAATCCTTCATTGAGTTGGATTAATCCCTGCTCCGAAAGTTTTTTCAGTGCTGCATAAGTTGGTAATGGAGCAAGCTGGTATCTTTTTGTGAATGCAGCCATATCAAAATCAAAACTCTCATCCATGGCACTGCCCTCAGCCAATTGAAAAAAATTTGCCAATGCCTGATAAACAGTTTTCAGTTCTTCAATGGTGGGTTGCCCTTGTGTCACCTTATCCCTTAAATTTTTGACATCAACAGGGTGATAGACAACTACTGCATACGCTTTTTTTCCATCACGTCCTGCCCTTCCGGCTTCCTGGTAGTAAGCTTCCAGTGTCTCCGGTAGATCGACATGAATTACAGTACGAACATCTGCTTTGTCTATGCCCATTCCAAAAGCATTGGTTGCTACCATCACCCTGGTTTCACCGATGATCCATTTTTGCTGATGGTCGTTTCTTTGCTGATGTGTTAATCCCGCATGGTAGTAAATAGCTGAAAGCTGATTTCGGTTAAGCCATTGCGCTAATTTTTCGGTTGCCTTCCTTGACCTCACATATACGATGGCCGATCCATTTACCTTCTGAAGCACCTGAAGAATAAGCTTATCCTTATTTTCAGTTTCCCGAACGACAAATGACAGATTTGATCGGGCAAAACTTTTTTGAAACAAGGAAGGGCTTTTCAAATTCAACTTTGAACCAATATCCTCCCTTACCTCCTTTGTGGCTGTGGCTGTAAGAGCAATTACCGGCACATCCGGTTTTAGCTCTCTCAGTTGGACTATTTGCAAATACGATGGCCGGAAGTCATATCCCCATTGTGAAATGCAATGTGCCTCATCAACAGCTATTATATTAATATTTATTTTTCTAACACGCTCCTGAAAAAGCTCAGTTTGTATCCGCTCAGGAGATAAATATAAAAACTTCACTTTTCCATATGCACAATTATCCAAAGTGATGTCTAACTCACTCCTGCTCATGCCAGAGTGAATAGAAAAAGCCGAAATCCCTCTTCGCTTCAATTGCGCTACCTGATCTTCCATCAAAGCAATGAGCGGAGTAACAACCAGACACAAACCCTCCTTTATTAAACCTGGCACCTGAAAACAAATTGACTTGCCCCCACCAGTTGGCAAAAGTGCGATTACATTTTTATTTTGAAGAACCGCCTGAATAATATCAAATTGTAGCGGCCTGAATTGATCATAGCCCCAATAGCGCTTTAAAACTTGTTCCGGTGTTTCCAATGTGTTGGCCTACCAGCGTAATTTTTCCTTGTTGAGAAAGGCCGCAATCCCTCGTTTGCAATCTTCAGTGCTCCTTGCCTTTGCATTCATTTGTGCAGCATAATTTAAACCAGCTTCCAATGACATGGACTGCACTTCAGCTATCATTTTTTTGGTTAAATGCATAGATACTCTTGAATTATTGACCACAAGTTGTTGCGCAAATGTTAACACCTCATCAGAAAGTCTGTCCTTTGCAACCACTTTATTGATAAGTCCCATCGCAACAGCCTCATCGCCTGTAATCAATTCGCCAGTTAACAATAGTTGCTTCGCCTTTTGCTCCCCTACTTTTCGCAATAAAAACACCATCACAATGGCAGGCACAAATCCTATTCTTACTTCGGTATAACCAAGCTTAGCTTCTGGTATAGCAAATGCGAAATCACAAATGGTAGCAAGCCCACAACCACCAGCTAACGCATGACCCTGAAGCTGAGCAATCACGATTTTTTTAAGTGTATATATTTGAAAAAACAGTTCTTTTAAATGCTGCGAGTCTTCTATATTTTCTTCAAATGTGTTTTGTTGCAATTTTTGAAGCGAGTCAAGATCAGCGCCAGAACAAAAAGTGTCACCATTAGCTTTCAATACAATTATTTTCACAGAAGGATCATCCTCAGCCTTGATCAATAAAGCCTTAAGCTCACTTACCATGGCTGGATTTAAAGCATTTTTCTTTTCTGGTCTATTCAGTGTAAGAAAACAAATTCTATCTTTTACTTCAATAAGTACATTACTCATAGTTTAGAATTTTTTGATAAACGCACCATCATGAATTACGGAATGAACCTTTAATGCCCCCTGCTTTTTAATATTTTTTGCAATATAGGGGGTATTTGTGCTGTCTAAAATTAATTGATCAAAGTAGATGGTACCCTGAATTTGTTCAAATGACCTGAAAGCATTGTTCCCAACAACAAGGTAATCCACTTTGATCTTTTGTGGCCAGGATGTAATTGTTCCATTGACTACCCCAATGGTTTTATCCTTCCATTGAAATACCTTGACCGGAATGGAGCTGTCCATAACTTCGGTATGGATTTTTTTTACCCCGTTGTGAAGTCGGTTGGGCAGAACATGAAACCGAATCCGCTGCTTATCTGTTGCCAGTTGATCATCACAAATAAAATTTGAATTACCACCAGAAATCCATTCAATTCCCCAATTGCCCGGAATATTATAAACTATGAACTGATTTTGGCGCACTTCGGTGAAGTGATGATACCATTGATTTGCCGAATACAAGACAAGACACATGAGCGCACCATACAAATAACCAGACTTTTTGAAATAATAAAGCAGCAAAACAAACACAAGCGTTAGGATTAACAACCAGCATTGTGAGGTGGTAATGTAAAGGTTTTCAATCAAGCTATTAGGAATCCTTTCTATGGTGAACACACCAAAATTTAATGCTTGAATAATGAACGTAAGCAATTCACCCAACATGGAAGCGATCACTGGAATAAATGATGTTGCTAAAACCATCAGGCTTGTAACCAAAACAGCAATTGCCCCTGGGATAACAAACAGATTCGAAAAAAGAAAATACAGGGGAAACTGATGAAAATAAAGCAATCCTAAAGAGAAGATAGCCAATTGCGCTGCTATGGAAACACAGGTGATATTCCAAATCCAATCCACGAAAGCATTATCCGGCTCAAACCATTGATACAACGGCCTGTGTATCGCGACAATTCCCAAAACAGCAAAGTAGGATAATTGAAATCCTACGGACATGATCAGGAATGGATCATATAACAATAACAGGAAAGCTGAACCCGCCAATGTGTTATAGATACTGGTTCGTCTGCCAAAAGGCTTGGCTAATGCGATAAATGAAAACATGGTGACTGCTCTAAGTACAGAGGGTGAGAGGCCTGTGACAAAGGCAAACGACCAAAGAATCATTAAACTGATTCCCGTGACCAGCCATCGCGACCAGGACACGTTAGTAAAGGGTCGGAATAAGAGCAAGACTATCCCGTATAAAATTCCTACATGAAGTCCGGATACGGCCAGTACATGCATAGCCCCACTGGCGGCATATGCGTTTTGCAAATCATTATCAATACCATCCGTTACGCCCAGTGTCAAGGCCAGTGCAATTGCATTTTCATGTTGGTCTGGGAGCTGTTTTTTTAGTTGATTCGTAGCCCATTTCCTCATTCTCATTGAATAGTATTTCACATCCTTTGTCCGGATGGAAGTCACTTTTTTAATCTGATTACTCCGGACAAATTGTTGATGATAAATATTCCTGAAGCTGAGGAAACGTTTAAAATTAAACTCATGTGGATTGGAAGGTGCTTGCAATAAAACGGGAGTCCCCTTTACTAAAATTTCATCGCCATAAAAAAATGAAGTAGGCAAGGAATCCTTCCTCACGTAAAGCAAAGCCCTGGCTTCGACTTCGTTCCAGGTAACACCATCGGTAACTTTCAAAATCCTGATTTCATACTTCCACGATTTCTCTTTCTCTTCCGGTAGTTTTGTAATCGAAGCCATGTATGCAATCACTTTATGTTGATAGGTGGATAAATGATTTTGTTTACCCCATTCTGTAGAATTTTTTAAATGAAGAAATCCTATTAAAAAAAATGAGACAAGACCAATGACCCCCAGGGCAACCTTAAAGCGTTTGAAAGAAAAATACCGAAGGATGAAAAAAGATAAGACCAAAATGCCAAGCGCAACGGAGGCATGCTGAGTTTCAATCAGCTCAGGTTGATAGATGCCCAAAATGATTCCACCTATAAGAAAGATAGCAATCCTGATCATCGCATAAGGCACCCAACGAAACATGCCTTAATTTACATCAAAGAAAATCCTGAATCAATCGTTCTTTTGAGATTGAGCCCTGCCGTAAGCGTTTATGATGTCTTTTACGAGGCGATGCCTCACTACATCGCGATCCGTAAGCTCCACAAAACCAATGCCGGGTGTTTCGTTTAAAATGCGTACGGCCTCTTTTAGCCCCGAACGCTGGTTGGATGGCAAGTCAATTTGTGAAGTATCTCCCGTTACAATCATCGTTGAATTCGGGCCCATCCGGGTCAGAAACATCTTCATTTGCATGGGCGTTGTATTTTGGGCTTCGTCCAACAGGATAAAGGCATTGTTTAGGGTGCGTCCACGCATGTATGCCAACGGAGCAATCTCAATGATTTCACGCTCCATGTAGTATCCCAATTTTTCAAACGGAACCATATCATTTAAGGCATCATAGATCGGGCGAAGGTAAGGGTCAATTTTCTCTTTGAGATCACCCGGCAAAAATCCCAGATTTTCTCCAGCTTCAACTGCCGGCCTGGTGATGATTATTTTTTTTACCTGTTTGTTCTTCAGCGCTCTCACGGCCATGGCTACAGAAATATATGTTTTCCCCGTACCGGCCGGTCCCAAGGCAAACACAAGGTCATTTTCTTTTACCGATTGAACCAATTTTTGCTGATTGACCGTTTTTACTTTGATGGGAGTTCCTCTTGTACCGTAAAGCAACAGCCCATCCGCATTTTCATCTGCGATGTAATCCTGTTTCTCTTGAGCGACATATCCCTTTACATTTTCTTCTGAAATTTTGCCAAACTGATGAAAATGGTCAATGAGGGAATTGAGAATGTCTGTGATCTGAATGATATCGTCACTGTCCCCTTGCACTAAAATTTCGTTTCCCCGGGACACAATTTTGCTTTTGGGAAAAGCCGATGCCAACTGGTTGATGTTCTTATTTTCAATACCAAGAAAGTCGGTGAGGGAGATATTCTCCAGGGTAATGCTTTTTTCGATCAATGAAGTAATGTGGTTGAAATCCTCTATTTTTGACTAAAATTAGCAAATAATAATCTACCTTTTCAAACGACAAGAACTGGATTAGAGTTCGCCATATGGCCATTGTTACCCTCCTTACCGACAGCGGAAAAAGCGATCATTATGCGGGAGCTATTAAGGCAGCCATCCTAAAAGTTAATCCGGGAATCAATATTGTAGACATCAGCCATAATGTGGCAGCTTGTGACATTGCACATGGAGCTTTCCTGCTTCAGTCTGTTTTTAGAGACTTTCCTAAAGGAACTGTTCACCTGGTAGGCGTGGATACGATCGGAAACCCGGGAGATCTTTTTATTGCCTTGCAACTGGAGGATAATTACTTTGTAGGCGTAGACAACGGCCTGTTTGGACTCATTAGCACCAAAGCCCATCAGCAAGTGGTGACCTTGAATACAATTAATGCTTTGGAGTCAACTTTTCCTGAGAAAGACATACTCGCACCGGCTGCCGCCAAATTAGCGAGTGGGGTATCGATCACCAATCTCGGTACACCGATGACAACATTCAAGAAAATGATAAACCGGCATGTAAAAGCCACACGCAAGCAGATAGCCGGGCATGTGATTCGGATAGATCATTATGGAAACCTTATTACGAACATCCCCAAAATTGACTTTGATATTTTGAGCAAGGGAAAAAATTTTACGATTCAATTTGGTGGTGAGAAGTTCAAAAGAATTCACACCAATTATAACCAGGCAGAGCAAGGAGATTGTTTCCTCATTTTTAATAGCAATGGTTTTTTAGAAATTGGAATCTATAAGGGAAATGCCAGTGAACTTTTGGGATTAATTTATGACAGCCCAATTAATATAACCTTTGACGAATAATGTTGATACGAATTGTAAGAATGCATTTTACGGAGGCTGGCGTTAGCGAGTTTTTGGAAATCTTCCATGCGAATAAGGAGGCAATCCGCCATTTTCCGGGTTGCACTCATTTACAATTGCTCAAGGATGCCGAGGATGCCAACTGCTACACTACGTTAAGCCATTGGGATGGACCCGACAATTTAGAAAATTATCGCAAATCACCATTATTTGGCAGTGTGTGGGGTCGGGTGAAAACATTGTTTTCTGAACGAACCCAAGCCTTTTCATTGGAGAAATATATCGAGCTGTAGATTGGCAGAAACTTAAAGATTAGGCATATTTGCAACCCCAAACAAAAGTATCTGCCTGAGTGGCGGAATTGGTAGACGCGCACGACTCAAAATCGTGTGTCGCAAGACGTGCCGGTTCGATTCCGGCCTCAGGTACGATAGAGGTTGTCTCCAAAGGACAGCCTCTATTTTTTTTTGAAATTAACCGGATGTTTTTACGTCTATGTACTGGTAAGCAAATCCCGTAACTACATCTACGAAAAATCTTCAAACTGATTTCAAAATTTTCGAAGTTACGCTGGAGGGGGCTTCAGGTATCCCGCCTTTCCCGTTTAAAATAAAAAGTGAAGAAAAAAAATATCAATCTTACTCCGATGAAGGCGCACCAGTAAAAAAACTTTCTGATTCGTGAATCGTATTGAGTAATGTATTCTTTGGTAATCGGTATGCACTGTGTCAACACCTCAGTTTTTATAAACTCTTTCACCTTGGTGACAAAGACCTTGCTATCTACATCCAGATTTAGTTCTACGCTGGCATAAGCACTGATATCATTTACGTTGAATGATCCGAGCGTCATCCAATGATCATCACAAATGGCGAGCTTTCCATGCAATATACTCCGATGATATTCCTGTATTTTAATACCCTTGGAGAGAAGCCACCGGTACATGTAACGTTCTGCCATCTTGGCCAACTTTACATCCGATATGCCGGCTACTACCACCGTTATTTCCACTCCCCGGTCCCTGGCTTTTCTGATCGCTCTCCTAAAAACCTTTCCCGGCAGGAAATAACTGGAAAGTATAATAATTTCAGTATTAGCGCTTTTGAGCATTTCAAGGTAACTCAACGTAACCTGGTTCTTCCTTCGTACCCAATCATTTCTTCGCATTCGTATTTTTCTTTGCTCATTTATTGGAATGGAAACCACAGGAGTATTTTTTAGTACTGGAATTCTTCTCAATGGCATATACCCATTCCATGTCTTCTGACAAAGCACAAACAAATCCCTCACCACCTCGCCTTCTACACACAATGCAAAATCCAACCAGGCTGGATTATTGGGCCTATCATTATAGTGGTTAGCAATATTGATTCCACCCACCAGACCATAGCGCAAGTCAACGACACACACTTTGTGGTGAAGCCTTCTGCCCAGATAAAATCTGCGGCTCTTAAATAAAGGCTCAAAAAATCTGAAAGCTATGCCTCCGGATTTCAGACGTTCTATAAAATTTCTACTAAGACTTTGAGACGCATAACCATCTACCATAAGATATACTTTCACACCTCGTTTGACTGAATTTAATAAAGCATCCGAAACCAGAATACCGGTTTCATCTTCTTCGAAGATATACGTTTGAAGATGCAAAGATCTTTCTGCGAGGGAAATCAACTGAAGCAACTGATCAAAATAAGGCTTTCCGCCCAATACAAGCGCAGCCTTATTTTGTTGCAAATAGGCATCTGGAGAATTAGTGGTCAAAACGGTTGGCTAATCAAAAACCTTAGCCCCTAATTTATCAATTTTTATTAACAGGAGTAAAAATATCCTCATCATCCTTTATTTACCCGGTCAAAACTAAAAATCTACAATCGCTTGACAGCTTCCTTTAATTGATCATAACCTTTAGCAATCTCTTTGCTAATGTCCTTATATTTCATTTTTCTTTCGACCCATTTGCTTTTGGCTGACTCCGTAATCTTTTCAATTTCACGCTTTGCACTAGTCATTTGTTCTGTGAAGTCGTCTTTGATTTCAAATTTTTTCAGATTGAATCTCAACCGTAAGATTTCCAGCTTCAGTTTGAATTTCTCTATTTCATGATCAAAATTGGAGGTGTGCTCTGCATCTGTCAGCCAATCTTTAATGGCATTCTCAATAGACAAAATTGTTTTTGTCAAACTTGCCTTCTGCTTTTCAAATTCCTCTTTTGTCTCAGCTTTACCCAGCGCAAGTTGTAACTCAAGCTCCTCAATTTTTTGTCTGACTTCCGGTGTGATATCCTTATGGGGAAAGTCATTGAGCAGTTGTCTAAAGGAATCTAATTTACTCCTAAACTCTTTTTTGATCTTTTCGAATTCTTCCCTCACTTCAGCTTTGCCCAGTGAAACCTGAAGAACAAATTCATCAATTTCCTTTTGAGCAATTAACAACTGGTCGGCAATTTTTACCAACAGCTTTTTTTTCTTGTCATCATTCATGGCTTGGCCTGTTTTAATTCTCCAACAAAATAGAACTAACACAGTGGAATTTACAATGATAAATGTCACCTATGTAAAGGTGAGCATTGATTTACCGAATAAATCCGGGTAATTCCGAAAAGTATTTCGTTTGTTCCTTATTCAACAAAAAATCTTTCATCGCCCATACAAAAGCTTTATATGAACTGTACAGCTCTCTGTTGAAATTAATTAAGGTGGATATCTCCATTTCAGTAAGGTTGATTTCTACTCCCGTTTTGTAAAGTTTACTCAACTCTTCTGTATAGCCATGTTGAACTTTATTGTAAATCGTTACCATTTCTTCAAAACTATTAGGAAGTGAGGGTTTAATAAGCAACAAAGCCCCCTGATCGTAAAACTTTACAACTTCTATGCGCTTTTGCTTATAATATTGATACTTGGCATTATTGGATGAATTTCTAAATTGTTCAATATCTTCAATTGAATCATTAATACTTTTAGCGGCAAACATACAGTTGCGCACCACGGATGTTAATCGCTCCAGCATTTCCTTTTCTTCCTCATCCAGAGACTCCTTATTAAACCTAATTGTATACGCATGCATTTCCCCATGAAGCATTTTCAGATAATTGTATTTCTCACTAAGTGTTTTTTCACCAAAACGAGCATCAATCTGTGGCCGAATCGAATCAACTTTTGTATCAAATGAATGGACAACAAAATCTATCACTAAAAATAGAAACCTGCGTGTCTCTTTGGCGAGCGCCTCCAGAGCGAGGTCCTCACCCGTTTGTGCAGGTATAGCCCGAATAAATTTTGTGCTTTCATCATCTTTCTTAAACAGCCCATTCAAGTAATTACCAAACCAATTGAGAAAAGGGAAGAAAATTATTACCCCCAGAATATTGATTCCACTTTGGAAAAAAACCAAAGCCATCAAGTTGTCATTCAATCGAATAACATCAGAAATAAAATAATGTATAGGTTGCAGTGCCAAGAAAATAATGATAATCATAAACGAATTGTACATAAAATTCCCTACTGCTACCCGTTTCTTGGCGGCTATCCCTTCAAAGGAGGCGATAATCAACTTAATGGTGGTGCCAACTTCGGAGCCTAATACAACGGCCATTGCCGCTAAAAGCGTTATTGCCTCACTATGCAATGCAGTGAGTGTAATTGCTACAGTAGCTGAACTGGATTGAATTAACGAGGTGAGTATAAATCCCACCAACAAAAATACCACCACTGGAAAGTTTTTAATGGAATTGAAATCAAAATGAATTACCATTTGCTCAAATCCACTCTTCATAAAACTCAGACCTATAAATAATAATCCAAATCCAAAAAGCAACTTACTCCACTGATAGCTGCGACCATCCTTACGCACCATGACCATGATCACACCAAAAATACCAACCATGGGAAACGCTAACGCTTCAATATTTAATTTAAATCCAAGGGTTGCTACAATCCAACTGGTAAGTGTTGTTCCGATATTTGCCCCGAGAATAACGGCCAGGGCATTTTGCATGCTAAGTACGCCTGCTCCCACAAAAGCCAGAACCATCAAATTAACTATAGAACTGCTTTGCAAAACTGCGGTAACAATTGCCCCACCACCCACAGCTTTGAATTTGTTAGAAGTCTGATTTCTAAGAAAAATTTTGAATGCTCGTCCAGCCAGTTTTCGCAATGATTCTTCCAAAAACACCATGCCGAGCAAAAACAAGCCGATGCCGGCTAACATTTCAGAAAGATTAAACACAAATTCCATCGTTGTCCTTCAGGATTCGAATACTATTAGCTAAATATAATTAATTACCATACGAATGGAAGTGATACAATTCATATCATGATAAAGATCATAATTCAGGAATCTCAAATAAGCGTTATATTTCAGCCTTGGGATGATTATTTCAAGTAACCGGATTTGGATTCCATAACACATATCGCGCTGGGTGCCTGTATTGGCGAATTGTATGCAGGTAAATCATTGGGGAAAAAGGCACTGATTATCGGTGCGGTAGCGCAATCCATCCCTGACATTGATTTTATTGCTTCCTTTTGGCTTTCGCCCGCTAACGACCTGATGGCACACCGGAGATTTACTCATTCCTTCTTATTTGTACTGCTCACGGCATATCCGCTAGCTCTAATTGTATCAAGATGGAAATGGTTGGCGGCAAGCTCCATTCGCCAATTGACAATATTCATTTCCCTTGAAATGTTAGTCCATCTTTTCCTGGATGCTTTTAATGCCTATGGCACCGCCTGGTTCGAACCCTTCAGTCATTATCGCGTAGCGTTCCATACGCTTTTCGTTGCCGATCCAATTTTTTCGCTTGGATTGGGAATAGCTGCTATCGTATTAACGATAAAATCAAAAGTAAGTAAGAGAAGAATTCAATGGGCATCATTAGCCATTGCTATAAGCATCGGTTACTTGATTTTTGGATTGATTACTAAAGCAAGTATTCAAAAAACCGTTAAAGTATCGCTGGCCGAACAACATATTGAATGCAAACGATACTTCACAACACCAACACCTGGCAATGTGCTGCTATGGTATATTGTCGTGGAAAGTAAAGATGGTTTTTATATTGGCCACCGTTCGGTATTTGACAGCGAAAAAAATATTCTATTCTATTTTTTTGAACAAAATTCAAAGCTGCTAGACACCCTATCCGACAAGGAAAGCTTACAGCTTCTGATTCGTTTTTCGGAAGGATATTATATTGTAAAGTATTATGACGATCGGCTTGTCTTCAATGACCTCCGATTTGGGCAAATGTTGGGATGGAATAATCCAAAAGCCCCATTTGTATTTTACTATTTCCTTGAGCACCCCAATGACAATGAATTGCTAATTCAGCGGGGAAGATTTGCTAAATGGACCAAAGAATCAGTTTTTGAATTTATCGATAAAATCCTGGGAAAATAATTCCTGATTTTACAGACTTATTTCATTAAACTTACCAGACGTATCATGCATGACAATACCCACGGAGCTGGTGGTTTACGCGCTGAATACAAAGCTTCCCAAAACATCCCCATTTTCTTCAGATAAGGTCGCCCGTATCGTCATGTTACCGGTAGAGAGGCCTTGGAAAACTAGCGGATAAAGCACTTTAGAAAAAATTAAAAAAGGTTGTACCACAAGTCAATTTAAAACTTGTGGTACCCCTCTTTACAAGTCAAGAAGGATTTTCAATTTTGTACATTGCTCCTTCCTGACCGTCAAAATCGAATGTCTTGTAAAAAGTTAACCCCGCCTTTTCCAAAAACCCGTATCGAGGTTAAGTTCTGCCTCATCCCCCTGCCAATTAATAATTTTATATCAAATTTTGCTGGTATAATCGTTCCGTTTCCGGAAGCCGCGAATGTGCAATTTCCGGATATATCATGTTATCTGGTTTACTCCAATTGCTGTCATTTGCTATAAATGGCTTTGTTACTCGTATTTATCATGTCGGATTAAAGCTGTCTGGATAGTTGAGCAAAATCTGTCCTACTTATGACTTTCATCATTACCGCAAAACCGACTTTACCCTATTTTTACTTTGAATGAATAGATTTGCGGTAAATGCACCATGACTAAATACTAACCTGATAAACAAAATGACAATCTTAACACCAACAGACTTCTCTAAACTATCCAACGTGGCTGTGATGTATGCGGCAAAACTCGCCCTTAAACTAAAAGCAAAGCTTGTTGTAATTCATGTTGTATTCGGCCAGGCTTCTTCCCGAGCCATGGTTGCATCCATTAAGCTGGAAGAAGAAATAAAAAAAATCGCTGTTGAGGACATGAATAAATTGGCTAATGAATTAAAAATTGTAACCAAAGGTAAGCTGAATGTAGAAACTAAAATACTTTTCGGGTTTCCGGTTACTCCGGTAGTTCAGGGTTTCCTGAAAAAAGTAAAAATTGACCTTATTATAACCGGAACACAAGGTGCCACCGGGTTAAAAAAAGCATTGATTGGCACCAATACGGCAGCGCTGATTGAATCCTCCCCAATCCCGGTGATCATCGTGCCGCGTAACAGTACATTTAAAGGCTTTAAAAAAATTGCCTACGCTACAGATCTGGAAAATCTTGATACGGAGTTGCGAATAGTATCAACTTTTGCAAAACAGTATAATGCCGGCATTGATGTGGTTCACGTTCTTCCTGAAGAGGCAACAACATCTATCAACATCAAACAAATCAAACAAGACCTTATTGAAAAAATGGCTTATCCGAAAATCAATTTTCACCTTATACGCAATGACGATGTGACGGGCGCACTCGATAATTTCATGATTGACAGGAAGGCTGATATACTGGTAATGTTTACTCATAAACTAGGCTTTTTTGAAAAGCTATTTAGTCGTAGCGTTACGCGTAATCTCGCATTCCATTCACACATACCGATGCTTACTTACAATAAGTCTGCTTTGAGTAAATAGTTTTGCGGAGGCTCAATAATAAACTACTACACCGCCATGATGTCTATTGATCCGAAATACAAACCTGTTTTGCTGGAGGCACTTGGAGAGTTGATGTATAAGATTTCGCTCGAGTTGGAAAACGTAAAGGGTGGACCCCTGACAACCTGGAGAAAAGAATTGACACACAAACAAGAGATGGTGGAGCAATTACAGCACTACATTTCATCATTTAATGAGTCTAATCAGAATTCCTAACGGCCAGCTTACTTAGACACACCTTAAAAACCTAAAACAGGTTTGTTTACTAATAAAATCAATGGGATTGTGTAGAAAAAATATGCGAGAAAATAGAACTTTAAATCGAAAACCTTGCAGATTTTAGAAATTCATAGAATGTACAGCTTTGAACTAAATGCTATCGCTGTTGCGCGGCTGAATTCGTTTTGATTGTTATAGAAAGATTGTAGTCCGCGCAAATCATCAGGGGCGGGCTGCGCCCGCCCCTGATGATTTGTT
>CAYTBO010000013.1:0-55892 GCA_964436055.1 uncultured Ohtaekwangia sp. | reverse complement strand
TCTCTGGCTCTATTTGCCCAATATATAGACCTTCCGTACGTACCCAGGCAACTTGCTTGTACAGATAGTCAATCGGATAGTAAACGCTTACGAAAACCAGGAGCAACCCGGGCACCAGGAAGAGCAATTGAGAAGCATAAAATCTTAGGGCCATTTAAATGGGTTTCTTCTGGAACTTGGATCGAGTTCTATTCACTAGTACAGGGATACTCTCGAAAGATAACCAATCTCACTGCCTCACTCCAACTGTCACCAATTGTAACAAGTTGTAATTTCTAAGTCACACAAGCCAAGGTTCGTGTCCTCACGAACCAGGCTGGATCCGCTAATTTGAATAATAACATCATGGACTATAAATTTGAATCAGAACGCAAATCACATATTGATATTGGTAAAATGGAGCGCAGAGCTGAATGGCAACAGCCGCAGGGTCCTAAAAATAGGAAGAAAAGCCGAACTGAAACCCAGCCGTCTTGGAAGCCGGGTTACCAAACAGGTCTTTCTGCCAGGTGTACCGGTAATTGAACCGGATCACTGTCTGCTGTGTAGGCCGCCAGCTAAGCCCCGGTACAATAGAAATCAGGTCATCGTGGATTTTTCCACCTGTTTCCGTAAAGTTTTCCTTGTTCCAGTCCACATAGTCCAGTCGGAAAGCGGCATTGATTACCGACCGTTCAAACTTGAATATGCTTTTTCTTGCCACCGGCTGCACGAAGTCAATGAAACCCCCTACCTGCTGACCGCCAAACTGCTGGCTATGCGTATCAGGCGTGTCCAGGTTGATCAATGCCCACTCGGTGGTAATGGTTGTACGGGTGGCAGACACAACAGCAGTAAAATCGGCGACCCAGGTGTTTAATCTTCTCTTTTTGTCAATCACCAGGCCATCTTCTTGGAACTTATTGTAAACACCTCCCATATAGGACAAACCCAATTCACCGATCTTCTTGTTGCGCAAAGCGATTTTTGCAGTAAGCAGTGGCTCCCCGTTAAAACTCTCTTCAAAACGGTCGGGGTTGGCCTTGGCGGCAGGTAGAAACGTTTTATTTTCCGTGTTGTCGATAATGCTGCCATCAAAACCATTGCTCAAGTAGGCTTCATAAGCATATACCCAGTCGTTGTTGTACAGCTTACCGTATAAGCCAAAGCCTACATTGCTCCAGGTAGCCGGCAGCAGTTGGGTGGCAGATACAGGCCTGTCCACAAATTCCCACCGGGGCCCATCGTGGTTTTGGTTGAAAGCGCCCATGGGGTTCATGATAATCCCTCCTCTAAGGTTGAGCAATGGGTGGAACTCCAGGTCGACCGAGGCAAATTCTATATTGATCTCTTTGGTGCCGTCTTCAAATTCTATTTCCGATAAAAACTTGATGCGTCTTGAGATACTGGAAGCAACAAATAATGTGAGCCTGCGCATCTGAAACTGATGGCCCTCTGTAACCCCATCGGTGCCAAAGTGTTCCCAGTTGGCTTCCACATAGCCACCCACCGACACCGGTAATTTTCCAACGGAGAGAAATGGGCGGTTGTACACGGCATCCATATTCATGTAAACCGCAGACGTATCGGAAGCCGTGTGCCTGAACAATGTGGAGTCCACCTGGCCCGCAGCACTGAATCCCAAGCACAACAAAATAGAAACCAAAAATGTGTTTTTTCTTATCATGACAAATAGATAATAATTTGACCTCCTTCTATCAGCACCTTAAATGACCGGAGTGCATCATCGGCCGGGCCGGTGATCACCTGTCCTTCGTTATTGAACTCGCTGCCGTGGCTGGTGCAATACAGGTGATCACCGGATGCCAGTAATTCAGTGCCCTGGTGGGTGCACCTCATCAACATAGCCTTGTATTGTGATTCTGTTTGTCGGTATAAGTAGACGGGGTATTCCAACCGGTCGTTTTCGACCACTATGAATTTGCGTATAAAGGCCTTGTCTTTTTTGTGATAAATGAATTCTGATTTGCTGACAGCGATCCCATTGCCCTCCAAAATGCCACTCACATAATGGGTGCCCCGGCAGGACGACAACAAAGATGGAAACAGTCCCGCTCCAAGGCAGGCTATGCATGTTTTGGAAACAAAACCCCGTCTGGTGATCATAAGCTTTCCAAAAACTTTATCAACTGTTCTTTTTCATCTGGTGTCAAAGCCTCATACTTTAACCTACTGGCTGTTGCCTCACCGCCATGGAGCATAATAGCCTGTTCAATGCTGGTGGCACGGCCATCGTGCATCAGAAAATACTGGCCGCCTTGTGCATCTTTTGATAGGCCCAATCCCCAAAGCGGCGGTGTTCGCCATTCGCTGGTCATGGCCGAGCCTTCGGTGTACCCATCGTCAAGGGAGGGCCCCATATCGTGCAGCAGCAAGTCCGTATAAGGAAAGAAGGTTTTATTGGATAAACCTGAAATAGGGCTAAGCCCCGTTCGCATTTCTTCCCTGTGGCAACTGCCGCAGCCTACTGTATTGAATATCCCTTTGCCGACGGCCGTTTGCTGCCCTTCATTTCTGGGCAGAGGGGCTTTGAGCGTCTTAAGGTAGAATACTACATCCATTATTGTTTCATTGGAAATTTCCGGATCAAATTCCACACCCAAAAAGGTATCCACCGCCTCGAAAGTTGACGTTATTCCAATATCCTCATTGTAGGCGGTGGCGGTTTGCTGCAGCAGGTCGTAGGTAGACCCTTTTTTTCCAAAGCGGCCTATGTATTTTCCACTTTGTGTAATGCTGCCAAGCCGTGGGGTAATGTAATCTTTAAGGTCTATCCAGTTGGGCACACCGCTGATGCCGTCACCATTGGTGTCGTCCGGATCGGCCCAGGCCAGGATATCGGCATCAGACACCGCGTCCAGGAAACCCAGGCCTGTCACAGCGGGGGGTGTGAAGCTTGCGTGGGTGGCGCCTGCAGGAATTTCCTCGGGTTGGAAGCCCGGGATTGCTCGGTTTTGTAGTTGCGGGCCGCCCAGCTCTTTAAATTGGTTGCCGGTGGCATCGGTCTGTCCAAAGCGGATGAGGGTAGTGAACGGGTGGCCTTTGCCGTCACCGGGGTGGCAGCTTCCGCATGAAGTGGCTACAAATAAGGGTCCGAGACCTGTAGCAGAAGTAAATATTTCATCATTAAAAGCCACGTCCCCTCTGACAAACTGCAGGTTCTCGGTTTGGCTGAGTTCAGCCAGGGGGCCATCCAGGATTTCATTTTCTGCCGGAGCCTCCGGTTGGAATGTTTCGCAGGAGGCAAAGGCAAAAAAAAAGATTAAGGCCGGGGAATACTTTGTCATGTCGTAAAAGTATGATATATATAACTAAAATGTTAGTCATATCTAATATTTTTTTATAGAATAGCGTTAACAAAAAAATGATTTATTTTTAAGGCTGGATTGGTTACATTTCGCCGGATTTTTTGGGGAATGAAAGTTCAAGCCTGAAGTGTGCGCATTCCAGGGAGGTGTGTGCAAAGTTTGCATCGGCATATTAATTGGACAGCAATAAAATTTCAGTGCTGGGTTTTGTCTGGCCTGGGTTTTAATCAAAATAGAATTTAAATGGGGTCGCTTACCGAAGAGAATTATATCAAGTCAATTTATTCCCTTTCTCAGGATTCAGGTGAGGTATATGTGAGCGACTTGGCAAAAAAACTGGATGTGAAGTTGCCGAGCGTAAACAGCATGGTGAAGAAGCTGGCTGCAAAAAAAATGGTGGCCTATGCACCCTATAAAGGAATCAGACTCACGGAGAAGGGGAAAAAAGAGGCGTTGGGGATTATACGGAAGCATAGGCTGGCGGAATTGTTTTTGGTGAAAATCATGGGCATGGGATGGGAGGAGGTGCACGACATAGCCGAGCAACTGGAGCATATCAATTCACCTTTGTTTTATAACCGGATAGATGAGTTGCTTAACTATCCCAAGACAGACCCACACGGGGAGCCGATCCCTGACAAAAATGGCAAAGTGGTGGCTGGTGGCCGTACTTTGTTGAGCGAATTAAAGGAAGGGGAAAAGGCAGTAATCACCGGGGTGACACAAGACGAGAGGTCATTCCTTGATCATCTGAATGCCAGAGGCCTGCAAATCGGGGAGACGGTTTTTGTGGAGAAGAAGGAATTGTTTGATGGTTCGCTGGTTGTACGCCACAAGTCAAAGAAAGTGACTTCACTTTCCCACCAGGTGGCCGAACGCATTGTGGTAAGCGTGTAATTTTTTAGCGTCACCAAGCCTAGGTTCGTGAGGACACGAACCTGGGCTGTTGGGTTCGTGGAAAAAGATGACTGGTGCCTGGGCAAACAAAAGAAATTCTGAATCAGAATCGATAGGAAAATCCAAACTGAAAAGTTTTATTCCGGATAAAGGTAAGGTGGGAGATACCTCGATCAATGTTTGTAATGCCATAAATATAACGGGTATAAAATCCCCCTAAATGCAGCATTTTTCAGGGCTTCAACAACCAAAAAATTGATTGATAATTGAAAACTGTAAAAGAAAAAATATTATCGGTTGGAGATCCTGAAGGGTGTGCTTTATCTGTTGCATCAAAGGTAAGCTGCTTTACTTCTTTTCCATCTATCGAAACTTTGAAAACCTGAAAATAACCCTGATCATCCGGAGCAATATAAGCTACCCATTTTTGATCGTGTGATAGCCCGATGCCTGAATATAACTGATCGCTATTGAACGAATGAATTTTAATACCTGGGGTTCCGTCAATGGGGACAATATGAATTTCTTTGCGTTCAGGATTTACAACATATTCAATTACTAATGTTTTGCTGTCGTTCAACCACTGTGAATCTGTAAATACCCCGCTCTCCAATCCGGGTGGAGTCAGTTCCCGTTGCTGTGATATTGGTTCTCCGGTTTCTTGGTTCATTTCAATCAAAAAAAGTTTGTTGATCCGATCTGCAGTCTTAGCCGTGTTGGAAACAATCCATTTTCCATCAGGAGACCAGCGTGGCCAACCGGTTTCGTGTCCTCCTGTTGAGAGTGGTTTACCTTTTGAGGCATCATTGTTGGGTTGTATCCAAATGTCATCTGTGCCATCAGCGTGCGTATGAAAGGCAATCCATTTATTATTTGGCGACCAGCACATACCCTGATCTTCCGAGTAGGAAGCGCGCACGATTACATCAGGCTTTTCAGTCGGTTTATTGATGTCAAAATTAATGTATCCGATTTCCTGAGCTATATCCGGGTATTTCATGTCATCCATCACCCTGCGCCAATTCCCATAGGTAAACGATAAAAGTTTTCCATTGGGATGCCAGTGAGAAATCTCAGACATGAACGTGGTGATTGGTTTTGATTCACCGCCATCTCCACTTACAGCGGCAATAAAAACCTTGTAGTCCTGAAGACGAAAAAGCACCGTTCCGTCCCTGGAGACAGATGGTGCATAGCTATCTCGTGAAAAGGTCGATAGTTGGGTTCTGACTTTATGCCGAATGTCATACTTCTGCAAGTCGACTACCTTATTTTCATTAGCCAGACTGAAGTATAAAAAATTACCATCAGGAGAAAATGCAATGGGACCATAGCTGTCAAACTGCACACGATCTGAGTGGGAATCTGTCAGGTCAAAGTAAATGAAGCGCTGATGATTTTCTTCTACTATGCCTGCAAATGATTTCTTGCCAGGATTCCATTGAACGGATTCAATCAGGGTTTTTTCAATTAAACTTTTTTCAATGTTACCCTGTGAATTCATTATCCACAACTGAGATTTTCCATTTTTGCGAGAGAGCCCGGCAACCAGCAATCCATCCGATGACCAGGTTAAATCCTTTAGTTCTGATCGGTCAATAGAAAGATTGCTTGTCTTGTCGCTAAATATTTTTTTATCAGGCCATAGTACCGTACCCGCTTTGGTATTTAAGTCATATTGGTACCAGAATTTTCGCTCACCACCGATTTCATAAGTGATGATTTGCTGACTATCCGGATGCCAGACCAGACTGATAACAAAGCTGCCAATTTTTTGCAGTTCAAATGTAGCTCCACCCGCAATCTGCTGTACAAATATTTGTTTGCGATCTGAGTAAGCAAAAAGTTTTCCATCTGGTGATATGGAACCAAAAGGATCGCGATAAGCAACGGGACCTTTTTGTTTAACAGCTTTTACAAATTGCAAGGGTGATTGGCCAAGGCCTTGCGTGAAAAATGAAATACAAAAGCAACAACAAATGATTCTTACGGTTTTCATTCCTGATTTCATTTAAAGGACAAAGTATAATATGATAACAACGATGAGCAGAATGGCTACCCATTTGAGTCCGCTGCTGTACGTTGCAAATTCATAGCTACAGATAGGACAAACTTTGCTATTGGCATCTATTTCCATCGCACAGGAAGGGCATTCTTTTTTCCTCATATTTTTGAATGTATCTTTCAACAAATTACAGAAAAATGGTGAAGTTTTTCTTATCGTATTTCGGATTCATTTTTCTGCTGGTCATTGGGTGCCAAAGGCACCAATCCGAATCGCGCTGGTGTGATGAATTGCCAAGAGCGGCTTACGCTGAATTTGAAAAATTGGATTATTCAAATGATTGGTTTGAAGTGTATGAGGTACAAGACAGCATTTATGCCATCTATGAACCCTTTCAATGGCAGGAAGTGATTTCTTATTTGATCATGGGCACAGAGTTCGCCTTGCTTTTTGATTCCGGTAATGGTATTGGAAATATAAAGGAGGTAGTTACCTCGATTACCAGTTTGCCTATTCGTGTCCTCAATTCTCATTCGCATTACGATCATGTGGGAGGAAATGCTGATTTTGATTTTGTGTACGGGATGGATACGCAATTTACCAATGAAAGAAAATTGGGATTGCCTCATGAGAAAGTGGCTGAGGAAGTATCTCAAGAAGCGCTATGCAAAAATTTACCTTCTGGTGTTCGGGAGGCAGATCATGTAATTCGTACTTATGAAATTGATGAGTTAGTGCGTGATGGATTTGTTATCGACCTTGGAAACCGGCAACTAAAGTTATTGAGTGTTCCCGGCCACACACCCGATGCTATTGCATTACTGGATGAATCCAATGGATTGTTATGGACTGGTGATACATTCTATGCAGGCCCCATTTGGTTGTTTGCTCCTGAAACAAATTGGAGTGATTATAAGGTTTCGATCAATCGGTTAGCTGAACTGTCTTACTCCCTTACCTATTTGCTACCAGCGCACAATGTGCCGCTGGTTCAACCAGATATATTATTGGATTTACAGGAAGCAGTTCAGAAAATTGAAACCGGAGAATTAAAATCAGTAGAAAAGGACGATGGGAAAGTTGAATACCTACTTAAGGATTTCTCTATACTTGCCGCAAAACCGTTCAACTGATTCTACTTTTTTCAATGTACCGGGTAAATCTTTTCATGGCCACTTCAAGCTCCTCATTCATTACATAAGCGTAAACCAACCTGAACTGACCTCGCTTCGAATGACCAAATCCATCACCCGGAGTAAGGAGAATACCCGTATTTCTATATAGTTCCATCCAAAACTTGCTTTCACCTTCTTGTGTATTTTCTTCCAGTAATTCGGATAAGTCTAACCAGGCAAAGAGACTACCCCGCGCGGGAGCATAAGGAATTTTCAATTTTTTTAATGTCTGTATGACAGTGACGTAATTTCCAGTCAGTAACTGTTGATTGGTTTTGATATATTTTTCAACAAAAGCATGATCCTTCAATACTTGTTCAAAAATCCATTGGGTATGGTTGGACACCATAGAGGGCGCATTCAAATTCTGATATGCTTGAATAAAGGATTTGTTTAGAGAGTAAACGAAGCCGACACGAAACCCGGAAGCTCCAAAATCTTTAGACAAGGCATACCAATGATGCAGGTAGTCACTCTTTCTTTCCTGCATGATATTGGCAAAAGAATAAAAGGGTACATCCTGTTGATAATCATTCCTTAGTTCAGGATGCTGCGTATCAATCAGAGATAATCCATAGATTTCATTGACGATAAGATGAATATTATTCTCCAGGCACCAATCGGTGTACTGGGTCAATTGATCCTTTGAATAGATTCCTCCCGTGGGATTATCAGGATTGGTGATTACCAGAATCCTGAGTCGCTTGCCCTGATTTTTAATTTCGTTGTAGGCTTTAACCAGGTGTTGAACCGTGAGCGGAGGTCCGTTTTGTAATTCTGAAAGTTCATGATGCGTCACTAAATCATATCTCTCCAGCCCCGCTTTGTTACCAATGTCCTGCTTATACACGGAATAGCACGGAGCGGGAAAAACCGCCACATCGCCAGGTTCTCCTAAAATCCAACTGGTCAGATCAATAACCGACGTTGCGCCGGGAGACATACACAAGTGATCGGGGTCAACGGGGCACTTCGTTAAAAACGTGGATAAAAATTCGGCCATTACATTTCGAAACGTAGGGGAGCCGGTGCTTTCCGTATAGTTCGCTACCCAATCTTCAATAGTATTTTTCCGGGCTATCTCTTCCATTTTCATTCTGAGCATAGGCCAGCTCATCTTATTCTCGGCCACATTCAGGGGGAATGCGCCCTCTGGATTCTTGACTTTATGAAAGAGATTCTTTGTGGCTTCAAAATAAAGGTCAAAGTCGATGCGAAGCACAGATTTTGAGGCTTCTTGCCCGCGTTGGGATAGTGCTTGGTTCAAGTAAGTTACGTTTGGTGATTTGGATTCATTTGCACAGGATTCAAGAAGGAAGCTTGTTGACAGCGTTCCTACCGCCATGGTTTTTAAGTACTTCCTTCTTCGCATAGTTGAAGGTTAAAATTTGTGAAGCTATTTGGATCGTCCTCAATTTAGCTAGAATTTGATGTTGTAAAAAATTGACACGGGTGTATTGTTGGTTCAAAAGTTATCAGGGCCCGAACTAGTGATCTCGTTTACAAGGATAGATTTACATCTGATTCTGATTTTTGGTATATGTTTTTTTTCTAATCAGTGGCGTTCGTTTCTGCTAACCATAATACTTTTTGGCCAACCATGCTTTTTCTAGCCTGTTCGGACTATTCTTGTGCCTTGGTATTAATAATCCGCCATTTATCATTTTTTTAGCATTTTTTGTAACAAAGCACGTATAATACCATTTAAGGCATAGAGCTTCACATAGTATCGTCTTTTTCATGAAAAGAAAAGTAGTTTTAGGAATTGTATTCACTGTCATTTTGGGTGGTACATTGGTTTTTAGCAAATTCCTTATCAGTCAAAAGGAACTACCTCCCCAAAGGCCAAAATCCGAGATTAAGAACTATGTGAGGGTGGTTCCCGTAGTTTATCAACCCCTCCCTGTTGCCGTCGAGGTCTTTGGACGAGTGGGCTCTTCCCAACAATTGAATCTGGTTGCTGAGGTGGGTGGTAAATTGCTTGCCGGCTCAATCTCATTTAAGGAAGGCACCAATTTTAAGGAGGGGGACATTTTGGCAAAAATCAATAATAGTGAGCAGTTGCTTAACCTCCAAAGCAGAAAAAGCAACTACCTCAATCTGGTAGCTTCGGTACTACCGGATATTAAAATTGATTTTCCCGAAAACTATGACCAGTTTGAGGCTTACTACAATGCCATTGACTTATATAAAACATTGCCCTTACTGCCGGTTGACCTTTCATCTAAGGCTAAGGCATTTCTAGCCACCAGAAATATTCTTAGTGAATACTACACCATTAAAAGTCTGGAAGATAATTTAAGAAAATACACCTTGTATGCCCCTTACAATGGAAGCATACAATCTGTTTCCATAGAAATCGGATCGGTTGTGAATCCGGGTTCGGTGATAGCGAGTATTATCCGCACAGACAAGCTTGAACTTAAAGTCCCAATTGAATTAAAGAATATAGATAATGTCAATATTGGGACAGAGGTTGTAATGTATCAGGAAGTAGATGAAACAAAAAAATGGAAGGGGACAGTAGTGAGAAAGGCTGACTTTGTTGATGCCAATACACAGTCGGTAAGTGTCTATATTAGTATCAACAGTCCCAAAGGTGATGTTTTTGATGGCATGTATTTGCTTGCAGCCATTCCGGGCAAGACAATAAAAGAGGGTATGCGTATTCCGCGTAGCATTATCAAAAATAAAACGGATGTCTTTGTGGTGGAAGGGGGCCTACTGCAAACCAGGGAAATTAATATTGCCCATATTACACAAGATGAAGTGATCATCAACGGACTTAATCCGGGTGATTTACTGGTAGTGGATGCGCCATCCAACGCCTCCAATAATATGAAGGTTGAAATCATAGAAAAATAGTCCATGAGAGCAGCAGTTACTTTTTTTGTAAGATATCCGATTTGGGCCAACTCGATCATTCTTGTTATCGGAATATTCGGTGTGATTAGCTACACCTTGGGATTAAAAAAATCCTTTTTCCCGGAACGTAAACCGCAAAACATAACTATCAATGTGATTTACCCCGGTGCTTCACCGGAGGAAGTTGAAGAGGGGGTGACCATCAAAATAGAGGAAGCCATCAAGGGTATCGTGGGTATCGATGAAGTAACATCTGTTTCTTCCGAAAACAGTGCCTCGATCTCCATTAAGACATTGGATGACTATGACCTGGAAGAGGTAACCACGGAGGTCAAGAATGCCGTAGATCGCATCAATTCGTTTCCACTTAACGCCGAGCCACCGATTGTATTTAAGGAAAAGGCTACAGGCTCAGCCGCTTTTTTAGGGGTAAAGGGAGATGTTTCCCTGTTGGCTTTGAAGCAGGCGGCGGAATTGGTCGAGGATGATTTTATCAATTCCGGAGTGATCTCCCAGGTTAGGCTGGCAGGATTTCCTGATCTTGAAATTTCGATAGAAGTTCCTGAAGAGTCGCTGAGAAGTTATGGGGTGACCTTTGATCAGGTGGCAGCAGCCGTAAGAAATAATAACAGGGACATCTCTGGTGGTTCAATCAAAACCAAGGCAGAGGAAATTAAAATTCGTGCTAACTCCAAGTCCTTTGATCCATCCTTCATCGAGGAGATTATTATTCGGGCCAATGCGGATGGCACTAAACTTTTGTTAAGGGATGTGGCTAATGTTCAGATGAAATTTGCCGATACACCCAATTCGGTGTATTCAAATAACCAAAGAGCGGTGTCCATTATTGTTTCAAAACTGCCGGAAGAAGACATTACGAAAATCAGCGAGTATATTGAAGGCTATGTTAAGGAATACAATGCAAAAAGTTCCAACATTGAGCTATTTACCTATTTCGATTTCAATGAAGTATTACAGGACCGCTTACAGCTTCTGGCAAAGAATTTTGGAGTAGGATTATTTCTCGTTTTGTTGGTTTTAGGTTTGTTCTTGTCGCTACGCCTTTCATTCTGGGTTGCTGCAGGTATTCCCTTGTCATTCCTTTTCATGTTTATTATTGGTGATTTTGCAGGTATCACCATTAATATGTTGTCGCTCTTCGGCATGTTGCTGGTCGTGGGTATCCTTGTTGATGATGGAATTGTAATTGCTGAGAATATTTATACACGGTTCGAAAAAGGTGAGGATGCCAAGACAGCAGCTGTAGAAGGTACTTTGGAAATGGTTCCGTCCGTATTTACGTCCGTAACAACGACCATTATTGTGTTCATGAGTTTGATCTTTCTTGACAATGGAGGATTCACAAAAGAAATGGCCATTGTTGTAATCTCATGCCTTGTTTTCTCCATGATTGAGGCATTTTTCGTTCTACCGGCTCACCTGGCTAGCCGATGGATTTTGTCTAAAAGGGAAAACAGCAAGGGGTTTTACGTTCGCTTCCGTAAGAGTATGGAGTCGGGGATTGATTGGATGCGGATGAAAGTATATGCCCGACTAATGAATTATTCTCTCCAATATCGATGGGTTTCCGTCACCATCCCTTTGGCCTTTTTCCTTATTATGGTCTCCATGCTGATGGGAGGGCAGGTCAAGTTTAGTATTTTCCCTGTTCCGCCAGCCGATGATATAAATATCAACCTGGTACTTAAACCTGGTGCAAGGGAGAATGTGACTGAGTCTTACCTTAGGAGATTTCAGGACACTGTGTGGGTAGTGCACATGGAAATCCAAAAGGAATATAATTTTCAGGACTCTGTTATTTCGACAGTAGATCTTGTGGTTGGTTCTCAGAGCGGTGGTGGTGGTGGCGGTGCTTCGGGTAGTCACGTAGGCAGACTAGGTATCAATTTCGAAAACCTTGACAAAAAAAATATTCCAGCTTTTGAAATAGCCAACCGAATCAGAGATAGAATAGGACAGGTGCCTGAGGCGGAGCAATTTTCCATTGGCAATGTGAATTACTTTGGAAAACCGATATCCGTAAGTTTGAAAGGAAGAAACATCACAGACCTGGAATCGGCAAAAACCGAATTAAGAGATCAATTGAGTCAGATTTCAACTGTAAAAGATGTGACAGACAATGCCTCTATAGGACAACGGGAAATTAAATTGGAGTTGAAACCACTGTCGTATTTTCTTGGATTGACGCATCAGGATATAACCAAGCAGATCCGTCAGGGATTTTTTGGAGAAGAAGTACAACGCTTGCAGATAGGAACTGACGAAGTTAAAGTATGGGTTAGGTACCCGGAAGATGACAGATTGAATATTGCTCAGTTTGAGTCGATGAAAATCAAGCTGGCCAATGGCGTTGAATACCCTTTGTCAGAATTGGCAGACTATGAAATTGAACGTGGAGTGATTTCAATCAATCATTTTGATGGTAAAAGAGAAATCAGGGTGGAAGGAGAATTGGCAACAGCGGATGCCAGCTTACCGGACGTGATGCAAAAGATCAGTACCGAAATAATGCCACCAATACTTGCCAGGTATCCCGGACTTGAGTATTCATTTGAAGGGCAATCGAGGAGGGCTGCCAATGAAGGTGCTTCATTCATAAAGGTTTTACTGCCCATATTTATTCTACTCTTCCTTGTGGTCACCCTAAATTTTAGATCATTGATGCAGGCGTCTATGATCCTGGTGATCCTGATACCCCTGGGATTTGCCTGTGCCGTTTTTGGTCATTGGTTTGAGGGCGCTGTGTTTTATGCCACCATTAGCGGATATGGCATATTGGCCCTGTCCGGTGTGATAATTAATGATGCAGTAGTTATGCTGGACCGATACAATTTTTATTTACGCGAAGGAAAGAACGTGATGGAGGCTGTTTATCAGGCCGGTGTATCCCGATTTCGTGCCATAGCCCTTACTTCACTTACTACCGTGGCAGGTTTGTACCCCTTGATTTTGGAAACAAGTTTTCAGGCGCAATTCATTATTCCGATGGCCATTTCACTGGCATGGGGTGTTTTATTGGGAACATTTTTTATTCTGCTATTCTTTCCAGCTATTATTCTGGTGGTAAATGATATCAGGGTGTATTTTAAATGGTTCATGGGAACAATTTTTTCCAGCAACATGGTGAAACCGAAGAAAGAAGATGTTGAACCAGCCGTGCGTGAGCTTCAAAAAGAACTTCAATATTAAGATGAACCTTCGTTATCTAGTTGGAATATTAACACTGTATATTCTTGTGTCAGGTAAAACCATGGCACAGGTTGAGCTTACACTTGAACAGGCGCTACGGGTAGGTCTCGAGAAAAATTTTTCTATCAAGCTCGAAGAACAGCGGATTGAAATAGCCAGAAACAGTAATACGCTCGGCAATGCGGGGATGTGGCCTAGTGTGGTCATTGGGGCAACAGTCAATACAAGCATTACGGAGTTTGATAACCCAGCCGGCTTTCTTTCGTCGGGCAATATTAAAGGAACTGCTATTAACCCCACCGTAGGTGTTGCCTGGACCTTGTTCAATGGTTTTAATGTGCGCATCACCAAAGACCGGTTTGATTTCCTGGAGCGGCAAAGTATTGGGAATTCCCAAGTAGTAGTGGAGAATGCCATTCAATCCATCATCCTGGCCTACTACACTGCTTTGCTGGAAGAGCAAAGGCTCCATGTTTTTGAACGCACCCTCAAGCTGTCGGCTGACCGATATGAATACGGTAAGTTAAAAGGCAGAATAGGCACGTCAGTCACCTTCAACATCCTACAGGACAAGAGCGCCTACCTTACCGACTCCTCCAATTATATTTTACAGGTACAGAATTATAAAAATGCCTTGAGGAACCTGAACCTGTTAATGGGCGTGGATGTGGACCAGGGTTTTCAGCTTTCGGATTCCTTACGGGTGACTCAACAAAAATATGATAGGGAGAAATTATTCGCAAAGATGACTTCTAATAACAGCAATCTGAAAAATCAATACCTGAACCAAGAGATTTTCAAAAGGGATGTATTACTCGCCAGGTCTGCTTTATACCCATCTATCATAGCAAACCTGAATGGGTCGCGAAATCAGCAGTTGCAGGATTTGTCATCTGCTATTTTTGCCAATGGGCAGGCCGGTGAATCGGGGATAAAGTCAACTACCCTCAATTACACTGCTGGGGTCACCTTGAGTTTTACCCTTTTTAATGGTGGAAGGATAAGAACACAACTGGAAAATGCGCGCGTTAATGAACAGATTGGGTTGGTGCAGGTGTCGGAACTGAAAGCCAGCTTAAAGAATATCCTGATCAGCAGCTTTGATCAATATAATTTGAGGGGCAGTTTGTTGGCAATTGCCACGGAAAATGTGGAAACAGCAGAACTTAACTTGCAGCTTGCCACTGACCGCTACCGTAATGGTACGCTCACATCATTTGACTATCGCGATATTCAGATCAATTACCTGACCAGTTCATTAAATTATTTCCAGGCCATTTTCAATGTAATAGAAACTGAGACCGAGTTGATGAGGCTGACCGGTGGGCTGTCGTCAAGCCCTGAATAGCTGGAGTTCAATGAAAATTGAACCAATTTTTTATGGGTGTCCTGAAATTCTTCCCTAATATAAAATAGAATGGCTTTATCTTGGATTACCCGTGTGGTAACTTCAAGTTGAAGGGCGTCCATATCCCGGGCCATTAATTTTATTCTGTCCATTAATATTCTACCAACACCACGGCTCCTGTAACCGGGCAAAACAAACATCTCTTGAATTTCTGCCACTTGTCTTCATGGTGAAGAAGTGATTGAATGTGGCAACTGATGCAACCTACAGGGACGATCCCATCCGATGCACTCAAATAATTGTTATCCGAGTTAGCTACATTGCGCTCGAAAATTTTTTCTAGTTTGCCCCAGGTAAAATTCCAGTTTTGAAGGGAAGAAACAAACTGATAGATCGTTTCGAAATCATCAGCAGATGCATTTCTTACGGTATGAGGCATGGCGGGTGTTATTTTTTATACTTGTCAAACCAGGCTAGAATGTGATCTATTTTGGTAATCATCTGGCTTGGACGATTAGCAATGTAATGGTAAGAGCCGGGTACTTCTACCAGTGCGGTTTCAATTTTTCTGATTTTTAACGCATGATATAGTTGTTTTGCCTCCGACAGCGGAGTACGCATATCGGAAGTTCCTACCATCACCAGCGTAGGGCATTGAATGTTGCCTACCAGTGAAATAGGTGAAAACTTCATGTAGACATCCATATTTTCCCAGGGTTGTCCTGGTAATCTTGAATTTGCGTAACCATAATAGTTGTCTGCTGTCAATGTCTTGCTGATCCAGTTCATCACTGGCTTCACAACGGCAGCAGCCCTAAATCGGTTATTTTTACCAATCATCCATGCAGTCATAATACCTCCCGCACTTCCTCCTGTTACGAAGAGGTTCTGTTCATCGATAAAACCTTTGCTGATCACAGCATCTACTCCATCCATTACATCATTGTAATCATTACCGGGGTAGTTGTGATACAACTCATTTCCAAATTTTTCACCATAGCTTGTACTCCCTCGTGGGTTGGGATAGAAAACTACATAGCCTCCAGCGGCCAATAGTTGCATTTCGGGCGAAAATCGATCTCCGTAATTAGCAACTGGTCCTCCATGATTCTCAATAATGAGTGGATACTTTTTGCCAGGTTCAAAATAGGGTGGCTTCATAATCCATCCTTGAATGTCAAGATTATCTACCGAAGATTTGTACCAAATTTCTTCTACCTGACCCAATTGACGAAAATCCAGTAAATCGCTATTGAGTGAAGTGATAAGATTTACCTTACTACTCCCTTTATCCAGTATGGCTAATTCACTTGGATGATCGGGTGTTGTGTGTGTGAACGCAAACCTGCCTGCGCTGGACATGGAAAATGATCCACCACCATAAGGTCTGCTCGGATCATCACCACCCAGGTTGTTGGTGATCAGCGATGTTTTGCCTGCAAGATTTACATAACCGATTTTTGTATTGCCCTTGTCATCATATTGAAAATGTAATCCTTTTCCATCGGTATCCCAGGTGGGCGAGAATACGTCCCGATCGAGCTTCGTATCGATTTCTTTTTTACCACTGCCATCAATATTCATGGTGTACAGTCGGGTGATCTGGTATGTCTGTGTTTTGTCATCAAAACCCAGATAAGCTATTGTTTTTCCATCTGGTGAAACTGAAGGACTATGGTCGGGCCCTTTTCTATTTGTCAGCGTTGAGATTTTTCCATCTTGCAGATTGACAGAATATAGTTCAGAATTATCAAAATCATATTCCCAGTTGTCATTCCTGTTGCCAGAGAAAATTAATTGTTTGCCATCGCTTGACCATGCAGGTGAGCTGCGATGTTGAAAATTTCCACTTGTCACCTGTCTGGCAGTTCCCCCTTCTGCGGGCACGACAAAAAGATGAGCATATCCCGGCTCCATATATCCTGAACCATCGGCTTCGTGTTTTAGTCTTGTAGTTACTCGGGGAGCGTCAGCCCACTTGGCACCCTCAGGTTTGGCTGGTGGCTTCACCAGGGATAGTTCGTTGCCTGGAACGTGCATTGAAAAAGCTATTTGCTTTCCGTCAGGCGACCACACTAATCCTCTTGGTGATCGGTTGAGTTGCGTTAGTCGTGCAAGGTGTCCGCTTTTGATCCAATAAACAAAAATCTCAGCTCCTTCACTGGCATTGCTTATATAGGCGATGCGACTTCCATCGGGTGACCAGACAGGACTGGATTCATTCACATCATGTGTTGTAAGTTTTTCATGATCGGTTCCGTTGGCATTCACAATCCAAAGCTTACCTTCTCTTCTGTCTGTCATGATGTTCATTCCCCGCCTCACGTAAACAATTTGATTTCCATCAGGAGAAATCTGTGGATTTGAAACCCACTCCAGTTCGAAGACATCCATTCTGCTGAAGGCTGGCTTGGATTGTCCAATTGACGATACAGCTACCTGTGTTAACAGGAAGAAGAGCATGAGGAATTTGAAGATCATAAAATTTATTTTTTTAAATAATTGAGATCAATGCAAAACCAATGTAAGCAAAGGCGAAAGCAATTGGAAGCACTCTTTCGCGGACGGTTTTGAGGACTGACAGAAAGCGTCAGCTTAATTTTGAATTATTCAAAGAAAGAAATAAACCCGCATTTTTGCTGAACAGCGGGCTCTGAGGGAAGTTCAAACAACTTTAATCACCTTCACATTAACCGCGTTGGGTCCTTTGGCGCCCATTTCAACTTCAAAAGTGACTTTGTCTTTTTCTTTGATGGGTTCCGTCAAGCCATTGGCATGAACAAAAATACTGTCTTGTGAATCCTGATCTTTTATAAATCCATATCCTTTTGAATCGTTGAAGAAGGTAACGCTTCCTTTTCTGATCAAATCTGCCGGATCTATCGGTGCTTGCTTTGGAATGCTTACTTCAATGTCCTCAAGTTTTATTTTGGCTCTCTTGGCAGGATCGGGAGGGGTTGAGGTAATATTGCCATACTCATCAACATAAGCCATCATGTCTTCCAGGCTGCTTTTGGTGGGATTGGCCTTTCGGTCCTGTTTTTTTTGCTCCTTGTCGTTTCTTTTCTTCTGCTTCTTTTTTTCTTTTTCTTTTTTGTTCCAGGTTTCCTGCGATTTTCCCATAAATGAGTTGGTAAGTGAATATTAGGTTTAAGGACGTTTCAAATGATTTGAGGAAGCGGAACCTTCTAAAAAACAGATGAAGTTACAAAAGTACATTATTTCCGCGGTCACTCCAATTTTGCCCCCATTCAAAATAACAGGTATTGTAAAACCGGGAGACTGAAAAGTAATTGGTATTGCATGATTATTTCCCTAAAATCGAAATCTAATCCAATTCATATGCGCCAGGTTTTCTACATGTTAATACTCTTCATTGTCAGCACCTCAATGGGTCAGTCCATTGAAAAAGAATTATATCAGCAACTTAGCTATCGATGTATTGGTCCGTTCAGGGCAAGTCGCACGGTAGGTGCCGTTGGGATACCCTCTCATCCAAATGTGTTTTTTATGGGAGTAAACAATGGTGGGGTTTGGAAGACAGACGACTATGGGAGAACATGGAAACCTATATTTGACGATGCCCCAACCGGTTCGGTTGGGGATGTTGCTGTTTCTATTTCAAATCCCAATATAATTTACGTTGGAAGTGGCGAGGGTCTTCACCGGCCTGACTTAGGAGTAGGAGATGGTGTATTCAAATCTACGGACGGTGGCAAGACGTGGGACCACATGGGGTTGAATGATGTACAGCAGATATCCCGAATTATCGTTCATCCTGCCAATTCTGATATTGTTTATGTGGCTGGTTTGGGACATCCGTATGGCGCCAATGAAATGCGGGGTGTCTATCGATCAATGGATGGTGGCAAAAACTGGGAAAGAGTTTTCTTTATCAATCAAAATACCGGTGCCATGCAGGTAGAGTTTGACCCGACAAATCCTCAAATTCTTTTTGCTGATATGTGGGAACACCGGGAAGGTCCGTGGGAGAACGCTTCTTTCTCGGGATCAAACAGCGGCTTATTTAAATCTACGGATGGCGGGAATACCTGGCGGCAGCTAAAAACGGGTCTTCCAACTGCAGCCAACGGAGTAGGGAGAATCGGAGTGGGGATAGCGCCAAGCAGTCCAAGCCGGATTTATGCAACGGTAGACTCCAGGCAACGGGGTGGAATCTACCGGAGCGATGACGGAGGAGAAACCTGGTCTCAAATCAGTGATGACTATCGACTTTGGGGAAGAGGAAGTGATTTTGCTGAGATAAAAGTTCACCCCAAAAATCCGGATATAGTTTTTGTGGCCAATATTGCTTCCTATAAGTCAGTTGATGGTGGTAAGAACTGGACATCACTAAAAGGTGCGCCCGGTGGCGATGATTATCACCGTATTTGGATCAATCCTGATCAACCCGATATTATGATCTTTGCGGCAGACCAGGGAGCTACGGTTACCGTAAACGGAGGAAAAACCTGGAGCTCCTGGTATAACCAGCCCACGTCACAAATGTATCATGTTATTACCGACAACAGTTTTCCGTATTGGGTCTATGGTGGTCAGCAGGAGAGCGGAGCTATTGGCACAGCCAGTCGGGGCAATGGTGGACAAATTTCCTTCCGTGATTGGATGGGAGTTGGTTCGGATGAATATGCCTATGTAGCACCAGATCCTAAAGACGCTAATATCATTTACGGAGGAAGGGTCATGCGTTTTGACAAAAGAACAGGCCAATCACAATATGTGGGTCCGGAAGTTTTGCGGTCGGGCAAATACAGGATGTTGAGGACGTTGCCATTAATGTTTCACCCCATTGATGACAACATGCTGTTGTTTGCCACCAATGTCCTTTGGAAAACATTAAATGGAGGACAAGATTGGGAAATCATTAGCCCTGACCTTACCCGTAAACAACCAGAGGTGCCGGGGAGTGTAGGAGATTTTAAAACTGAGGAAATGAACACAATGCCGCAACGGGCGGTGATTTATGCCCTTGCGCCTTCTCCGCTTAATAAAAATATTATATGGGCAGGGACGGATGATGGTCTTGTTCACGTAACAACGGATGGAGGAAAGACATGGCAAGACGTAACGCCACCGGCTTTGAAAAGCTGGGATAAGATCTCGCAGATTGACGCCGGACACGTTGATGCGAAGACAGCCTATATAGCTGTAAATGCGATTCGTAAAGACGATATGGCGCCTCATATCTACAAAACGCATGATGGAGGTGCGACCTGGACAAAAATTGTAAACGGATTGAACGCAATCGGACCGGTAAATGTAGTTAGGGAAGATAGTAAACAGAAGGGATTGCTCATTGCGGGCACAGAACGTGAAGTGTATTTTTCTGTGAATGATGGCGCGCAATGGCAGTCCTTGAGAATGAATATGCCGGCTACTTCGATAAGGGATCTTGTGATTCATGAAAATGATTTGGTTGTTGGAACACATGGCCGCTCCATCTGGATAATGGATAACATTCAACCCTTACGGGAAATGACTCCTGCAACTGAGTCGCAAAGTTATCTTGTGGCCCCTCCTGATACATACCGGATTCGTGACAACATGTTTTTGGATACACCACTTCCTCCGGAAGAACCGACCGGACAAAATCCACCCGATGGAGCCATTCTGGATTATGTATTAAAAAACACAGCGCAGGAAGTTACTCTAGAAATTATCGACATACAGGGTGAAGTCATTAGGAAGTATTCCAGCAAGGATGCCCAGGAGTCAATTGATACAACGGCCATGCCGCATCCTACCTATTGGATCAAGCCTCAAGCACAACTTTCGATTGCAGCAGGTCATCATCGATTTGTATGGGATTTGCGTTATGCTGCACCTAAGGGAGCGAAAAGACAACTGGCTATTGCTTCGGTTTACCGACGTACCCCATCAGGGCCGCAAGGGCCGCTGGCAGCGCCCGGAAACTATACCGTTCGGTTAACGGTAGATGGAAAGACAACGGAGCAACCAGTAACCGTAAAATTGGATCCTCGTGTAAAAATCAGTGATACGGATTTGAAACTACAAACAGACAACTCATTGATATGTTATCAGGCATATCACGAACTCCAAACGATGAAGGAAGATATAGAAACTCAATTGAATGGTAAGAAAAAACTAAAAAAGACGCAATACACTTCGCTAAAAGATATGATGGGTACAGGTTCACCCGAGCTGCCTGATTTTCTGTATGGTAGCATTCATGAAGCAGCGACAACCCACGAAACTATCGTTGGTCTTCAGGATAAGTTTCTGTATGTAATGGCTGTTCTTCAGAGTGCCGATGCACGGCCAACTACAGCTACGCTGGAAGCGGTGAAAAAATTGGTTTTAATTAAAGGAGAGATGGCGGGTAAAAGAGACAGACTACGGTAATTTGGCCGTTAACTGAACCCTACTATTGTTGGTTAAACTCGCTTTTTTACATCATTCTGATGGTTATCTAAACTAGGTTTAACCCAAGAAACCCCTCAATAAAGCATTTTATCGATGAAGACGAGATTTTGATATTCTTAGTGCGAATTGTCTGTTTTAATTAATTAATTTTGTCTTACTAACCCCAACTATTATGATCAAAAAAGTTTTAATCGGACTTGGTGTCCTCGTCGTCATTGTATTGATAATCGGTTTCCTGATGCCTGGAAAAATAGAAGTTTCCAAAAGCATAGGGATTAACGCGCCCGCAGAATATGCTTTTGAGGAAATTAACGAACTTAAAAACAATCCCAAGTGGTCCTATTGGAATAGCCTGTATACTGACATGACGGTATCCTACGGAGATGTAACGGCAGGAGTAGGTGCCGTATCGGAATGGGATGGTGAAGAATCAGGTAAGGGTAAAATGACAATTGTAGAAAGTGTGCCAAACCAATCTATAAAAATAGACCTTGATTTTATGGAACAGGGCACAGCACAATCCTGGTATACGTTTGAACCGGACGGAGAAAGCACCAAACTAACTACCGGTTTTGCTACGGATTTTGGAATGAATCCCATTGGGCGACTCATGGGTGCTTTTTTTGTAAAGGGAGAAATGGAAAAAGCATTTGACTATAATCTTAACAAGATAAGGGAGATTGCCGAATCCAAACCGAAGTTTAATGTAGCGATAACGGAAGAGACAACGCAGCCTGTAAGTTACGTTGGGATTAGTTCAACAATGAGCACAGAGGATAGCAATGCAATTAGTGCGCAAATGGGTAAATCCTATGGAGATTTAATGGCTATGTTGACGAGAGCTAAAGTTGAAATTACAGGTCATCCATTCTGTATATACCCAATGTATGATGAGGAAGCAAAGAAAATGGAAATGGTTTGTGCACTACCAGTGCCTGCAGATGCAAAAGTACTTGCGAAATACAAAGTGATGCAGACTGGTGGAGGCAAAGCAATAAAGGCCATCCACATGGGAGACTATTCCGGACTAGATGTTACGCACGAAGAAATTAACAAATTTATAACCTACAAAAAATTAGAAATTAATGGGGTTCCATGGGAAACATTTATTACTGATCCTATGGAAGAAACAGATACGGCTAAGTGGGTGACAGAAGTGTATTATCCGGTCAAGTAGTTCAAATTCAATGCTAGTTAATAAACAGTCAGGCATCCCCTGGCTGTTTTTTTATTGTTTCCAACTTTCCCCCATGGAATTCGTTTGAATGTGTATAAAATTACCAGCGTTATGGAAAACAAAAAGTCTAAATCTAAATTGCGCGAATGGCGTGATTCGATTGTATTTGCCGTGGTGGTTGCCACATTATTTCGCTGGTCGCTGGTTGAAGCCTTTGTCATTCCGACCTCTTCAATGGAAAACTCGCTGTTGGTTGGAGACTTTCTTTTTGTTAGTAAAATACACTATGGCAGCCGTACTCCGAGAACGCCATTGCAAATCCCATTGACGCATCAGCATATTTGGGGCACATCTATTCCTTCTTACCTGGATTGGATTGAACTACCTTCCTATCGCCTGCCGGGAATTAGAAATGTGAATAGAGGTGAATCGGTTGTGTTTAATGTGCCAAAGAATTTGTTGGATCCAACAGAGCGCCCTGTTGACTTAAAAACATATTTGGTGAAACGTTGCGTGGCGATAGCAGGGGATGGATTTGAAATCAGAAATAAACAAGTATTTATAAATGGAGAGCCGATAAAAAATCCAGATAATATGAAGTTGAGTTATTTGGTGATGGCTCAGGATGCAATACACAAACGTAACTTACAAAGATTAGGTCTTGATAGCGAAGACTTTTGGTTTTTAGGCCGCAACGCAGACGCAAAAGCGATATATAAGATGCTTTTAACCGCTGATCAATTAAGTGAAGTAAAATCAGAGCGATATATTCTATCTGTTAAAGATTATGATCTTGGTAATGATGGAAGTGATATGGAAATATTTCCGGGGGCAATGCAAGGACAGTGGGAAAGGGATAATTATGGGCCATTAGCTATTCCCAAGGAGGGCATGGAAGTAACAATCAACGATTCAACAATTAGCCTATATGGTGAACTCATCGAAAAATATGAAGGGAACAAAAGTGTAGAGTTTGGTAATGGTGAATTGAATATTGATGGAATGAAAGCGGAAAAATATAAGTTTAAGCAGAATTATTACTTCATGTTGGGAGACAATCGTCACAATTCAATTGACTCACGTTACTGGGGTTTTGTTCCCGAAGATCACATTCTGGGCAAACCACTTTTTATTTGGCTTTCCGTAGATAGCGAAGCGGATCTGCTTCACAAAGTAAGATGGAATAGAATTTTTAGTTTGATTGATTAGTTCAACTCAGCCAAGTGATTGCCAAGAAGTCTAAAATCAGGATGGCACTTATCGGGTTCGTATCCAATCATAAGCTTCCTCTTCATCGGTGAACACACCCAATTGTACGCCATTACTTTTGAATTTATTCTCTGCATCCAATTTAAATTTTTCCATTGGATATTCAGCATAAAAATCCTCGCTTAGAATCACCGCATGAATTTTTATATTGGCTTCTTTAAATAGCATATCTTCCCACACGTCTTTAAACCACCTCTCCGTCTCTTCATCTACTTCTCCAAGCAACCGGGTATCTGCCAGCCAGGCCAAATAGTCATAAATCTTATTCAACACTAAATAATGTTTTTGTATGGTGACAAGATTATCTCTGAAAACCTCACCCGAAACTTCATGCTTCCAGCGATGCTTTAATACCGGCAGTAAGTCATCCAATTCGCAGATCACGGACTCGTTTTCAAAGACTGTCTGAATCATTATATGCTTGTTTTTGGTGCAGGGAATATCAATTTACTCATTTTTCCGTATTTTTAATAAGCATTAATCAATATCTCAGCCTCATCCCTTCCCCTTGAATGTAAACCACCCTCGCGTATTCTTTATTTTTGGTGTAGCCGGATCTGGCAAATCCACACTTGGTAAATTGTTATCCGCCTCACTGAAAATTCCATTCTTTGATGGAGACGATTATCACCCCTCTTCCAACGTAGAAAAAATGAAAGCGGGCATTCCGTTAACTGATGATGACAGACAGGGCTGGCTTGCAAGTCTCAATACCCTGGCTACCACAGAAATAAAAAGGGGTTCAATTGTGATTGCCTGCTCAGCATTAAAGGAATCATATCGGCAGGTGTTGATGAAGGGAGTTGAGCGGAGAAGTGTTTGGTTTTTAATGCATGGAAATTATGAATCAATTCTTCAGCGCATGACTGAGCGAACAGATCATTTTATGCCTCCGGCTTTGTTGAAGTCTCAATTCGATTTGATTGAAGTTCCTATCTATGCCACCCCATTTGACATTGAATTAACTCCTTCAGAAATACTAGATTTAATGCTAATATATATTGGTAATATGACTTCAACTATCGGAATTATTGGGATGGGTGTGATGGGTAGAAGCCTGGCCCGCAATTTTGGTAGAAATGGCTTTTCTCTTTCATTATTTAATCAGAGAATAGAAAAAACTGAAGTTGATGTGGCAAAAAATGTGATAAGTAAGTATCCGGAATTGAGCCAGGCACAAGGGTTTGAAGATTTGGAGAAATTTGTTGCATCATTAACATCTCCCAAACTGATCATTTGTATGATACCGGCAGGCAATCCAATGGATCAATTGATTGAGAAAATAAAACCACTACTACAACCCGATGACATCCTTGTTGACGGAGGTAATTCACATTACAAAGATACAGAAAGGAGGCAAGCTCAGTTAAGTAATTCCAATATTCACTTTATGGGGGTAGGAATTTCTGGTGGAGAAGAAGGAGCACTGCATGGGCCTTCTCTGATGATTGGGGGCTCATCCTCAGCTTGGAAAAGAATTCAACCTATTTTTGAAAAAGTAGCTGCTATAAACAGGCAAGGCAAATCATGTTGTGCATGGATAGGGCAAGATGGGGCAGGCCATTTTGTGAAAATGGTACACAATGGAATTGAGTATGCCGAGATGCAGTTATTGGCCGAGCTATATGGAATTTTGCGGTGGGGACATTTACTGTATCCTGGAGAAATTGCAACTATTTTTGAGCAGTGGCTAAGCAACCAGGGTGACAGTTATCTCCTTTCCGTAAGTGTGGACGTATTGCGAAAGAAAGAAAATAACGAATGGCTTATTGATAAAATACTGGACCAGGCAGAAAATAAAGGAACGGGTGGCTGGACAACAATTACTGCTGCGGAATTGGGTGTCCCCATTCCCACTATAACAACTTCATTGTTTTCCAGATTTGCTTCAGCTAATAAAAAATTGCGAGCCCAATTGAGTGAAACATTAAAATTACCTGTTCAGCGAATTACTATTTCCATCGACAGCTTATGGCAAACATATCAGTTGGCAAGGATTAGTAACCATCAGCAAGGATTTCATTTGATTTCAGAGGCCTCAAATCAATATGGGTGGAATATCGACTTGTCTACCCTGGCACGCATTTGGACAAATGGATGTATCATTCGATCAGTTCTCATGGAAAGTTTGGAACAAACTTTTAAAAAACATACACACTTGATTCAGGATCCTTCATTTCAATCATTGATTAAAGCAAATATCGATGAAAGCCTTTCCGTTGCAGGCACTTGTATCAAGGCCAACATACCTGTACCGGCTTTTGCAAGCGCACTGATTTATTTACAAACGATGGCTCGCGACCCATCTTATGCTAACTTCATACAAGCACAACGTGATTATTTTGGGGCGCACGGGTATCAACGTGTTGATGATACGGAAGGGAGGAAGTTTCATTCAACCTGGAAATAGCTATTGATGGAAATTCCCATACTTCTGGTTGTTTTTATTGGGATTGGCTTATTGCTGGTACAAATTCTTTACTTCAAGCTTCCTGCATTCATTGCTCTGCTAATCTCCAGTATAATCACGGGCGTATTAGGAGGTTTGTCGGGGCCGGCAGTAATGGAAGCAATTGAAAAGGGAATGGCTTCAACCCTTGGTTTTGTAGCAACCATTGTTGGACTGGGCGCCATTTTTGGAGGGATTTTGGAAAAATCAGGTGGTGCTCCCGCCATGGCTAAGGGATTAATCCATGCATTTGGATCAAGACGTATCCCGTCAGCCATGATGTTGACAGGATTCATTTTAGCTATTCCAATTTTTTTCGATGTTGCCTTTATAATTTTAGTACCCATCACTTATGCGTTGCAACGATCATCGGGAAAATCTTTATTACTTTTTGCGTTGCCTCTGCTTGCCGGCTTAGCTACATCGCATACTTTTATTCCGCCTACACCAGGACCTGTAGCAGTTGCAGACATCATCGAAGCAGATCTGGGATGGGTAATGGCAATTGGATTGATTGGTGGTATCCCTTCTGCTATTGTTGCAGGCCTTTTTTATGGCAAGTACATCGGTAATAAATTATTCATCGCTGCACCACCTGTTACGAATGAGGAGGTCAATCAAACCAAAGATTTACCTACACTCAGTACGCTTCTGCTTATCATGGCTGTGCCTATGGTATTGATTTTTGGGGGCTCAATTGTTAAATCCGGAATGTTAACATTTTCCAATGAGCGTATTCAAAACTTATTGCTGCTTATAGGGCATCCGTTCAGTGCGTTGATTATTGCCAATATTCTTGTTTGGTATTTTTTAGGAATAAAAAGTGGACATTCAGCTACAGAACTATTAAAGGTCAGCACCAATTCATTCAAGCCAACAGGTCTAATTATCCTTTGTACAGGGGCGGGTGGTGTATTCAAACAAATACTGATGGAAACGGGAGCCGGCAATGCAATCGCTGAGCAATTGAGTGAATCAGGTTTACCGTTAGTTGCTTTTGCATTCCTGGCGGCAGTTATTATCCGTGCCGCTCAAGGGTCAGCTACGGTAGCAATGATTACCGCGGCAGGATTAATTGCGCCAGTAGTCACACTTAGCACATTTTCACAACCACAACTGGCAACACTGGTTTTGGCTATCGCTTCGGGGGCTTCCGCTGTGTCGCATGTCAATGACAGTGGGTTCTGGATGGTAAATCAATACCTCGGCTTGACCGAGAAACAAACGCTCAAAACGTGGACGATACTCACCACACTTTTGGCATTGACGGGATTTGCCGTGTCTTTGGTTTTGTTTATGTTTTTATAAATTATTGATTCACGCTAAATTCATCATTTATGAAATTACATGTCCTTTCATTCATTATTTTCTCATCAGTTATTTTAACAGGCTGTAATTCCGGAAACAAAAGACAAGCTGAAAATAAGAAGACAAAAACCATTGGAGGTGTGATAGTGAACCAGAAGTCATTGAAGGAAATTATGAACACGCAAGCCAAACCTGAAATAATTGCGGAAGGATTTGATTGGTCTGAGGGGCCGCTATGGTTACCAAAACAAAATATGTTGATCTGGTCTGATGTACCTCGAAATACTATTTACAAGTGGACGGGAGAAGGTGTTTCAGTTTACCTTGAACCATCCGGATATACTTCTGAGAAAAAGCGAGTCGGTGAAACCGGGTCAAATGGATTACTGCTGGATGAAAACGGTAAGTTGATCTTGTGCCAGCATGGTGACCGAAGGATAGCTAGAATGGAAGGTGATATTGAAAACGCATCAGCAAATTTCATTACACTCGCAGATAGATTCGAAGGGAAAAAATTCAATAGTCCGAATGATGCGGCTTTTGGGCCTGATGGAAATCTTTATTTCACAGATCCGCCCTACGGATTGGAATATCAAATGGAAGACACATTGAAGGAATTGGATTTTCAAGGTGTATTCAAAGTGACACCTAAAGGAATTGTTACCTTGATGTCAAAGTCGCTGACCAGACCGAATGGCATTGCATTTAATAAGGGAAAAACAAAATGTTACATTTCCAATTCCGATCCCGGACATGCCGTGTGGATGATGTATGACATAAACGAGTCGGGAGATTTAATAAATGAAAGATTATTTTTTGATGCTACTTATTTGGTTGAGGAAGGAAATGGTCTTCCGGATGGATTGAAAGTCAACAGCGATGGAATTTTGTTTGCTTCCGGTCCGGGAGGGTTGCTGATACTTTCTGCGGAAGGTGAACATCTGGGAACCATTCACACGGGATCACCAGTTTCCAATTGTGCTTTTAATGAAGATGAAACTGTTTTGTTTATGACATCGGATGAGATGATTGTAAAGATTAAATTAACTGGTGATTGATTTATATTTGTTAATGGATTCAGTAAGGAGCGTCAGTGGCGTTTCCATAAGATTGACAGATGAGCTCATATCGTTGAAGGTCACCCTGAAATGGCAGGAAATAGGAATGCAGTACTGCTGACAGTAGCTGATCCTGACTATGTTATTCCTGGTGCCCTAGATGAGTTATTTGCTGTAAGTCGGATTAGCTCAAATAAAGTGCTAATTGTTATTTACAAAGAGTCAGTTGATGATGGTTTTATTTTGACAGCATTTTTTACTTCTAAGATTGAAAAATTGCTTAAACGAAAAATATTATGGAGGAAATAGTTGTAGACGAAATTATCGATGTTCTTAAAGGAGTGAAAAACAGCCGCGCAAAGGATCTTCATATTCTTTATGATGATGCCGCTGATGTGATGTAGGTTAATTTCGGAGCTCCTGTCCCTGCCGATGATACTGAATATGGCGATGATAATGTGCTATATCGTTACAAAGATGGGAAAATCATAGGCCTGACACTACCGAATTTCAGTAGCCGCTAGCTAGCCCAGTCTTTCTTACTCTTATCCCAATAGTTGGGATCAATCAGTGTGGTTTTCTGATTCCAATAGTCGGGAGTCACCCGTTTGCCATCAGTCGTTTTTAGTTCTCTATTATAAACCTTCACTACAGGATTGAAGGTAACATCCGGTGTGGCCAGGGTGAAACTAGGTGGTTGCCCTTCCACCTTAGAGGGTACTTCCTGAATTTTAGTAATATGTTTATTGAATGACAATAAGTTCTGCAAAAATTCTGCACGCTCTTTTGTAATCAGTTCTTCGATGATGCGATGAGCAACTCCGTCTATTTCGATGATCTTATGTTCAAATTTCAATAATGACATTTTTTTGATCAGGATTCAGTTAAAAATAAGATCACATTTTTCAAAAATAATTAACACACAAAACTCTGATAAATTCAAATACGGGACTATAAAACCCTACAACTAAAATACCCAATACGCACGCACTCAATGCTACCCGGGTCGGATAGTCACTTCTAAAGTGACTGATCGGTGTTTGGCTTTTGTTTATGAACATGGCCTTGACTACCAACAAGTAATAATAAAGTGAAATCACGGCATTGAGTACCGCGATGAACAGGAGTATAAAATATCCACTTTCGGCAACGGCTGTAAAAAGAAAAAATTTTCCAAAGAAACCGGCCAATGGTGGAATTCCTGCCAATGAAAATAATGCCAGCATCATGGCGAGGCTCAAACGGGGATTAGTCTTGTAAAGGCCGTTATAATCACGCATGTTTGTTTTACCAGAGTATTGCTCAATGGCAATCACAACACCAAAGGCCGCGAGATTGGAGAAAACATATACGAGCACAAAATATATTACCGTGGCCATACCAAGGGATGTTCCTCCGATCACACCCAATAAAATAAAACCCGCTTGTGCTATGGAGGAAAAGGCAAGAAACCTTTTCAGATTTTGTTGGCGAATAGCGAAAAGGTTGCCGATGGTCATGGTGAAAATGGCCGTGCCGTAAATAATCTGCTGCCAAACTGATCGTAGTGGTTCAAATAAGGTGACCAGCAATAATAGTAAAACAAAAATGGCTGCTCCTTTGGAGACTACAGACAAATAGGAAGTGACATTGGTGGGGCTACCTTCATAAACATCGGCAGTCCATAAGTGAAAGGGAACGATACTGATCTTGAAGGCCAACCCGGAAAAGAAAAAGATGAATCCCAAGACCACCAACAGATCAGTTGAAAATATCATTTCATTAAAATATAACGAACCCGTTGCGCCATAGAGCATAGACAAGCCAAACAAAAGGATAGCGGATGAAAACGCAGAGGATAAAATCAACTTAATTCCTGCTTCGGCCGACTTACCTTTGTATTGTTCATAAGAAGCGGCTGCTGCGATAGGTATGGTAAGCAGTTCAAGCCCCAGATAAAACATCAAAAAATGTCCTGATGATATCATATAATTTACACCGATGACACTTGCTACCATCAGCAAATAAAATTCTGTGACTCTGTTGAAATTGTTTTTTGTTTTCAGCCAGGATCCCGCCTGAAGAAATACGATCAATACAGCAAGATTGAGAATGTTTTTCATGAGTATCCGCAAAGGGTCTGTAACATACATCCCTCCAAATGAGTTGCCGGCATCGCTGGGCAAAAAACCTATAAGTGTAATAAAGGCAAACAGAATGGAGGCAATGGGAATGATAGTTGTTTTCTTGTCATCAGAAAAATTTAGTTCGAGCACTAACAGTATAATTACTGAAGCAATCAGCATCCATTCGTGTCGCATTAAAAGTAATTCCTGTAAACTCATATTTTACTCCATCTCCACTGTTTAAACTATTTTAAAACCAATTTATCAACGATTGGCCCCAGGCTCTCCCATATCATATCCGACAACCATAGCGGAGCTAATCCGATTATTAAAATTCCTGCAATCAAAGTCACAGTAGCTACCTTTTCAAACCATTTCGCTTTTGGAAAATTTAAGTATTCCGGTTTTTTTACAGGCCCCATTAATAGTTGACCAACAACCCTCAAGATGTAAACAGCCGTTACAACTATCGATGACACGGCTATGATGGTGATCACGCGGTGAAATAAATCGTCATGCTGAAATGCCCCAACAAATATTGTCATCTCTGCCACAAAACCACTGAGTCCAGGCAAGCCAAGCGAAGCCAAGCCTCCAATGACATAACAAACAGATAAAAAGGGCAGTACTTTCATTAGTCCTCCCATCTCGGAAACTATTCGTGTTTTTGTTCGAGCATAAAGCATTCCTATCAAAGCAAAAAAGAGTGCTGTCATTAATCCATGTGATATCATTTGCAACACGGCCCCATTAGATGCAGTTTTATTGAGCATCAATAGTGCAAATAATACTAACCCACAATGACTCACGGAAGAATACGCGTTTATGTATTTGAGGTCGGTTTGAACTATCGTGCCTAGTGCTCCATAGATCACAGAGATTGAAGTAAGAATTAAAAATATCCAGGCCATTTCACTGGCAGCTTCGGGTAATAAAAAGATAGCCACCTTCAGGCATCCATAGCCACCAAGTTTCATTAGCACACCCGCATGAAGCATAGATACGGCCGTGGGTGCGGAGCTATGCCCATCGGGTGACCAGGTGTGAAATGGAAATAGAGCGCCAATCACCCCAAAGCCAATGAAAAGCAAAGGGAAAAATATTCTTTGCATCTCAATGGGAAAACTTTGTTTGGCCAGCACCAGTGTATTAAAAGTATGTCCTCCATCCACATTGGAAGAAAAATATACGCCCAAAATTCCAACCACCAGAAGCGCAGATCCACCCATGAGCATGAGCGTTAGCTTCATGGCCGCATACTCCTTAGGGCCACTTCCCCAGATGCCAATCAGCAGATACATGGGGATTACCGCCAACTCGAAAAATAAAAACATGACAAATAAATCGAGCGACACAAAAAATCCATAAACACCGGCAGCGAGAATGATGAGAGAAATAAAAAATTCCTTGTATTGTGTATCAACTTCCCAACTGGCAAAGATTCCGGTAAAGATGACAATGGAGGTAAGCATAATCATAGCCACTGCAATGCCATCGACCCCGATGTCGAAGCTGATTCCCAGGCTTGGATACCAGGAGTAACTATAAGAAAATAAAACGTCAGCGGTGTTGCCTTGAGCCCGTTGCTGCAGAAATTGAAACAATAGCACGAAAGATTGAATCAATTGAACACTTACTCCAACTGCTGCGATGGTGCGAACCTGCTTCTGGCCGGAGGCAAACATAATTGCCAATGCGGTAAGTGAAGGGATTGCAATATGTAGAATCAGGATGTTCATTGTCGGGAATAAATGAAACTTAACACGATAATCAGAACACCGGAAATAAAGATGAAAGCATATTTTTGTAATTGTCCAGATTGAAATTCTTTGATTTGAACAGCAAGCCAGTTGGTGATGGCTGCGACTAAGTTCATGAATGCGTCAATAACGTTTCTGTCGAACCAGGCAATAGGCTGAGCGACCATTCGAAATATGACTCCTTTGGTTATGATTAAATAAACCTCATCGATATAAAATTTTGAATATGCACTATTGAATAAAGAGCCAAATGACCTTGATACTTTATCAGAAGCATCAGAGGGTTGCTTGTAAAATTTCCACGCAAAGCCAATTCCGATAAGTGCCAATACAACCGAGGTAAGAGCAATTAACCAATTGATATGCATATGCAAAGGTTGATTGTCGGAGGAGATGAATTCTCCGAAAGGAATTAAGCCCGCCAAGACAGAACCAACAGCTAAAACAATCATAGGGATTAGCATTATAAAAGGAGACTCATGCGGTTTGTGTTGATAGCTTTGTGGTTTCCCCCAGAATACAATGAAGTACAAACGGAACATATAAAATGCGGTGAGCCCTACAACCAAAGCAGCAATACCAAAATAGATGGGGTGGGTGGCAAAAACAGCAGTCAGAATTTCATCCTTGCTAAAAAAACCGGCAAAAGGAGGGATGCCCGCGATAGCAAGACAGGCAACTAAAAATAAAATATGAGTTATTGGTTGATACTTTCTGAGCTCACCCATTTCACGAATATCATTGGTGTGAACAGCGTGAATGATAGCTCCGGCACCCAGGAATAACAAAGCTTTGAAAAATGCATGGGTAAACAGATGGAACAATGACGCAGTGTATCCTAATCCTGATTCACCTCCATAGCCAGATACACCTAGTGCCAACATCATATACCCTATTTGAGACATGGTAGAAAATGCTAATATCCGCTTGATATCATTTTGTGTACAGGCTATGACTGCAGCAAATAATGTGGTGAAGGCTCCAATGAAAGCAACAACCTCAAGGGCATCAGGTGCCAGTACTGAGTACATGGGAAACAATCTGGCCACCAGAAAAACACCGGCAACGACCATAGTGGCAGCATGTATCAGCGCAGACACCGGTGTTGGGCCCTCCATGGCATCTGGCAACCAGATGTGCAGCGGGAACATAGCGGACTTTCCTGCGCCACCCATAAACACCAGAAGTAATGCCCATGTGATTGTAGAAAAACCCATAAAAGTGCCTACAGTTGAGAAAGTAAGTATTTCGGGACTGGTTAGAATTTTAAAATCAAAGGTGCCAGTATGGTATGAGATGATTAGTATTCCGATAAGAAATCCCAAATCCGCAAAGCGCGTAACGATAAATGCTTTTTTGGAAGCAGCGACAGCCTCGGGTTTATCGTAATAGAAACCAATGAGCAAATAGGAGGATACACCAACCAGTTCCCAAAACATATACATCTGAAAAAGATTGGTCGCAACTACCAGTCCCAACATAGAGAAGCTAAAAAGAGAAAGGAATGAAAAGTAACGATCATATCCCTTTTCGTCTTTCATGTAACCCTGGCTGTAGAGGAATACCATCAACGAAACGGTGGTAATTACCACCAGCATCATCACTGAAATAGGATCAAGCAATATTCCCATGTCAATATGAAGCGTCTCATTGAAACGAAGCCACACGGTCTTCAGGGGAATAATTTTTTCTTGCGAGCCTGCAGTAAAGTATTGATATGCCGTTTGATAGGATAATGCAGTAGAAATACCAATCGCTACTGTTGATATCCATCCAGAAATTTTTGCGGGTAGCTTTCCGCTCCCCAATCCGTTGATTATAAAAGCCAAAAAAGGCAGTATGAATATCCATATGGTATATTGAAAGTCCATCAATATTTCATCTGGTTTACATCTTCTACATCGATTGAGCGAACATTCCGGTAGAGGTTAATAAATATAGCAATAGCCACGGCCGCTTCCGCTGCTGCGATGGCTATAATAAACAATGAAAAGAAATGACCTTCCAGTTTGCCTGGAAAAAGATAATTATCAAAGAAAACAAAGTTGAGATTTACGGCATTCAGCATAAGTTCTATACTAATCAGCATTGTGATAAGGTTTTTTCGCATTAGGAAACCATAAATTCCAATGAAGAACAAGATTGTTGTAACTGTCAATACATGACTTAAGGGTACCTCTTCAAGCACGATCTTCTGGTTTGTTACGTTTTGCAACTACAATAGCACCAATCATCGCAGCTAATAAGAGTATACTGATTACCTCAAAGGGAAGTACATATCCACCCGCTCCATATCCCAACAATTTCAGACCAATGGTATTCATGGAAGCCTCAACTCCTGTTGGAATCTGTTCACTGAAAATATGAGTGGTTACTACATGCAATGTAAGTGCAATGCCACCCAAGCACAGAATCGATGTTAACAATACTTTCCATGTATCCGGTTTTTCCATTTTTTCTTCAATGTGCGATGTCAATAGAATGGAAAAAATGATTAACACAACAATGCCTCCGGCATAAACAATAAGTTGTACAGCAGCCAGAAAATGATAGTCTACCATAAAGTAAATTCCGGCAGTACCAGATAATGCAAACAATAGATAAACAGCGGCCCTCAAAATTTTTCGTGATGTAACTGCCAGAAGTGAAAACACAATCATGATGGTGGCAATGGAGTAGAATATGATTGAGCCTGTTCCCATTACTTTATACCATCCATAATTTTTGATCCCGGCTTATTTAAAATTTTGGTGAGCTTAGATCGGTCAAAGACAGCATGCTCAAAGGTGTTGGCCATTACAATGGCATCCGTAGGGCAAGCTGGTATGCACAGTCCACACATGGTGCACATCTGCAAGTGATAAACGAACTGATCAATAGCTTTCACCTTTCTACCATCCACATCTATCCTTTTGGGGATGATTTCAATTGTACCATTTGGGCAAGCCACCTCGCAGGCTGAACATCCCGTGCATTTGTGTTCATTATTTTCATCGTGCAACAATACTACCTCACCCCGAAAGCGCTCGAACATTTTCAAGGTGTCGCGATTTTCAGGATATTGTTGAGTTATGATTTCCTTAGGGTGAGAAATGTAGTGACCAGTTACCCGCATCCCCTTAGCCAGAGATTTTAGTCCTGAGAAAATTTCTTTGAAATAATTTATAATAGCTTTCATTACTATTTTATCAAGTCAACTAGCCCTATGTTTTCTATGTTTCTATGTGGTTTTAATGTTAAAAATGCCACCCCATCAAACTTAAAAATGCCATAATTAGTATATTCATTAAGTTCACAGGAAGCAGATACTTCCACTCCAGTGTCAGCAACTGATCAATTCTAAGGCGAGGGAATGTCCACCGGAACCACATCATCATAAAAATCAAAAAGCTTACTTTCCCAAAAAACCAGAAAATAGGAGGAATAAAATCCATCACCTGGTTAAACCCTTCCCAGCTTCCAATATGAAAAGGCATCCATCCACCTAAAAAAACGGTTGCGCCAATAGCGGAGACGATGAACATATTCGCAAACTCTGCCAGGAAAAAGAATGCGAATTTCAATCCTGAGTACTCTGTATGAAAACCCGCAGTCAATTCCGATTCAGCTTCTGCCAAATCAAAAGGACCCCGGTTAGTTTCAGCTGTGCTGGCGATCATAAAAATAATAAAAGCAATTACAGCCGGAATATGTCCTTTGAAAATCCACCAGCCATTGGCCTGAGATTCTACAATCGTGCTGAGTTGCAAACTTCCCGCCAATACAACAATGGTAAGCAGTGATAGACCTACAGAAAGTTCATAGCTGATGATCTGTGCTCCGGAGCGCAAAGCTCCAATTAAGGAATACTTGTTGTCGGACGACCAACCTGCCAGCAAAATGCCGATTACACCTAAAGATGAAACGGCAGACACATAAAGTATTCCAATGTCAAAGTCGATGGCATGAAGCCCTTTTGCAAAGGGAAGGGCAGCCATTGCCATAAATGCCGAGATCATAATAATATATGGTGCGAGATTAAATAAAAATTTATCCGCATTCTTATTCATCAGTGGCTCTTTCATCAGCAGTTTTATGACATCTGCTAATGTTTGTGCTGTACCCCACTTACCCACGCGCATAGGCCCGAGACGTTGTTGGAAAAAAGCGCTAACTTTTCTTTCCGCATACACAAGTACTAATCCGAGGAGGGCAAACAAAATCATAAAACATACGCCCGCTATGATCATTTCGATGATGGTAACGGTACCTGGTTCGAAATGCTCCGAAAGGTTTTCGTGGATACGTTGGGTGAGGTAGTTGAAGTCGTAGATCCAGTTCATTTTTTTTAACGATCAATATCAGGTATTACCAAATCCAACGTAGACATAATAGTCACCAGGTCTGCGATCTTGCAACCGCGCGCCATGTGATCCAATGCAGAAAGATTACTAAATCCAGGAGAACGAAATTTTAAGCGATAAGGACTCTTTTGGCCTTCACTGATAATGTAAACCCCAAACTCTCCACGCGCTGTTTCTACTTTTTGATACCATTCGCCCTTTGGCAACTTGATCACCGCTTTCGTAGGCACTTTGAATGGGCCTTCCGGAATGTTGTCAATTAATTGTTCGATGATGGCCATTGATTCCCACATTTCTGCAATCCGGCATTTGTAACGCGCATAGCAGTCACCTTCTGTATCAAGAATTTCTGTGAATTTGACTTGTCCATACCCACTGTATGGATGATATTTTCTCACATCACAAGAAAACCCTGAGGCTCTCGCGGTAGGACCAGTTACCCCATAGCTGATCGCATCTTCCCTTGAAAGATACCCTATTCCCTGTGTCCGCTGTTGGAAAATCACGTTGTTGGAAAGCAGTGTATCGTATTCCGGTAATTTCTTTTTGAAGTGGGTTATAAAATCTTTGGTGCGTTGCTGAAAGTTGGGATGGATATCAAAAAATAATCCTCCAGGCACATTGTAATTCATAGTCAATCTGGCACCGCACGTTTCTTCAAAGATGTCTGTGATCATTTCCCTATCGCGGAATCCATATAAAAATGTAGTGATAGCGCCCAAATCCATACCCATTACACCCCACCAAAGTTGATGGGAGGAGATTCTGTTCAATTCATCTACGATGGTTCTAATTACTTTTACCCGCTCCGGTATCTCTAGTTGCAACGCTTGCTCCACGCATAAGCAAACAGCTTCATTATTGATATGACAAGATAAATAATCCATCCTGTCGGTAAGGTGCACGATTTGCTGATAACTATCGTGTTCGCACATCTTTTCAATCGACCGGTGAATAAATCCGAGATGGGGTTCAACCTTTCTGATAATTTCACCATCCAGTGAAAGAACAAGACGCAGCACACCGTGTGTGCTGGGGTGTTGCGGCCCCATGTTGATGAAGTATTCCTTCGATTCAAGTTCTTGCGTTAGTTCTTCCATCTCTAGTATTCAATCATATTGATGGGATCTACATAATCTTTACGCATGGGATACCCTTCCCAATCATCCGTTAAAAGCAGCCTTCGCAGATCCGGATGATTCAGAAATGTTATTCCGAATAAGTCATATGCTTCACGTTCATGCAACTCCGCTGTTCGCCAGATGTGGCACACTGTTTCAATTTCAGGATTTTCTCGTGAGTTAATTTTCGCTTTCAAAACAAATTGGTGGTCATGTCGTGTTGATTTCAAGTGATAAACTACTTCCATATGGGCGGGCCAGTCAACTGCAGTGAGACAAAATAAAAAATCAAACGATGTAATTTCGTTTGATTTCAGCTCAGCAGCCAGGAGAAGGACTTTCTCAGCAGGAATAGTCACTTGCACAAATTGAGTGCCTTCCACGCAATCGGCTTCAGGCACACGATCTAAAACGAATTTTTTGATTTCTTCGTTATTCATTTTTTCGCCGCAAAATCGCGGAGACTAATAATTTGATACCTCCTGGGCGACTTATCGCCTGAGGTAAGAGCATTTCATACAAAGTCCTTCATCGGATCCCTGGGATCGGATAATGACTCGCCTTTGATTTTTCTTTGCAACTGCATAATCCCATAGAGCAAAGCCTCAGGGCGAGGCGGGCATCCTGGCACATACACATCAACAGGAATGATGTGATCAGCTCCTTTGACTACAGAATAAGTATTATAATAAAATGGTCCGCCGGATGTGGCGCAAGCTCCCATCGCAATTACATACTTTGGATCAGCCATCTGATCATAAAGCCTTTTTAGAACCGGAGCCATTTTATTGACTATTGTGCCGGCAATAACAATAAGATCAGCTTGTCTGGGTGTAGCTCTCGCTACTTCAGTTCCAAACCGCGACCAGTCATGCCGGCTGGCTCCAGTCGCCATCATTTCAATAGCACAACAACTGGTTCCAAAGACCAAAGGCCACAAAGAGTTGGATCTGGCCCAATTCACTACACCGTCAATCGAAGTGATAACAATGTTGCTACCCGGTCCCCGTTTTATTTCTCCAGGAAAATCCTGAAGTAGCCGCTCTTGCGCTGCCGGATCTATCGTGTTTTGGTTTATTCCCATTTCAATGCTTTCTTTTTCCAGGCATAAATTAACCCCAATCCCAATACAAGAAAGAAAATAACTATTTCAATAAATGCGGCCAGCCCTACTTGTTTCATTACAACTGCCCATGGAAATATGAAGACAGTCTCCACATCAAATATGAGAAACATAATGGCAAAGAGGTAATAGCCCACCTTGAACTGAATCATGGAAGGACCCTGCGTGGGAATTCCGCACTCGTATGGTTCATCCTTCTGGGCATTCCGCGATGTGGGAGCCACCAGATTGGATACCAGCACTCCGGCCCCAACCATGATTACTCCACCAAAGAAAAATATAATGAGTGCTCCGCTGTCCATTATTTTACTTCCCAGGTTTCACCGCTATTCAACAAGTCATCCATGTTTTTAAGTTTTGACTTCTGTGTACTTAGTTTGACTTCATCTTCTAGTTTTTCAGAATAGGCAGTCGCTTTTACTTCACGAATCACACCCAGTATAACCGGAAATTCCGGTGGCTTTAAACGAACCAGCATCATGTGTAAGGTAGAATCCGATTCGTGCGCATCGTGTACAAGAATATCTTTTTTGGAAATTCCATTTTCTCCCATCGTTACCACTTCAAGTTTCAAACCATTCAATCTCAATCCCTTTTGTTTGTCTTTTCCAAACAACATAGGTTGATCATGCTCTATGTGCAACTGAAAATCATCACGATTGTCTCGTCCTGTGACCTGAGCATGGGCATCGTCATTGAAGATGACACAGTTTTGTAAAATTTCTACCATGGAGGTGCCAACGTGCTTTGCTGCCTTCACGAAAATCTCTGCCATTAATTTTGGATTGGTATCAATAGTGCGGGCATAGTAGGTTCCTTGTGCACCAATCACCAACTCTCCGGCATGAAAGGGTCGTTCAACAGCACCGTAGGGTGTTGATTTTGTAACCAGTCCTGTTGGTGAAGTAGGGGAGTACTGACCTTTTGTTAATCCATAGATTTCATTGTTGAAGAGAAGTATGTTGATATCGATGTTTCTTCTGAGTACATGAATGAAATGATTACCACCGATAGCCAGCGCATCGCCATCGCCTTGAATTTCCCAAACGCTAAGTTTCGGGTTGGCAAGCTTCACTCCGGTGGCTACGGCCGGTCCACGACCGTGTATGGTGTGGAAACCATACGTGTTCATATAATATGGGAATCGGGCTGCACACCCGATTCCTGACACAAAAACGTAGTCCTCCTTTGGGATCCCCAATTGAGGCAGGGCAGTGGTCATTGCGGCCAGGATGGAATAGTCACCACACCCCGGACACCATCTCACCAATTGGTCGCTGGCAAAATCCTTTTTTGTGAGGTTCGTTGCTTTTTTTTGTATGTCGATAGTATCAGCCATAACCTTAGTCTTTTAGCAGATTGATGAATTTCTCTTTTAATTCCGTTACCGTAAATGGTAATCCCTGAATCTTTGTGTAGGTTTCAATTTTTATCTCCGGAAACTTACTTCTCAGGTAAGAAGCAAATTGACCCATGTTAAGTTCACACACAACTACTTTGTCGTAACTTGAGAGTAACTGCTTCGTATTCTTTGGCAATGGATTGATGAAATTGAAATGGGCGTGATCGATACTTTTTCCCGCCTTCCAGAGTTCAGTTACAGAAGTGTGAAGGCTGCCGTAGGTGCCGCCCCATCCAACTACCAATAGCTTTCCTTTTCCTTGCCCCATTACTTCAACATCAGGAATAAAGTTGGCAACCCGTTCCACTTTTTCTGCCCTGACCTTTACCATGTTTTCATGGTTCGCGGGATCATAGGATACATTGCCCGTCAACTCTTGTTTTTCAAGTCCGCCAATTCTGTGCTCAAGCCCCGGCATTCCGGGAATGGCCCAATACCTTGCCAGTGTTTCCTTATTTCTGAGGTAAGGCATGTAGGCTTCGCCATTCAATTTAGCATAAGGGATAGTGATTGCCGGCAAGTCTTCCATTTTAGGGAATTTCCAGGGTTCTGATCCATTGGCCAGATAACCATCGGTTAGCAAAATAACCGGCGTCATGTGTTCCATGGAAAGTTTGGCAGCCTTGAACGCGAATTCGAAACAATTTGAAGGCGTGCTGGCAGCAAGAACAATACATGGACTTTCGCTATTCCTGCCGTAAAGGGCCAGGTTGATATCTGCTTGCTCAGTTTTGGTAGGCAAACCCGTTGAAGGACCGCCACGTTGCACGTCTACTACAATCAGGGGAATCTCAGCCATAATTGCCAGGCCGATGGCTTCACCTTTCAGGGCAATACCTGGCCCGGAAGAGGCCGTAATTCCTAATTGGCCGGCATAGCTTGCTCCAATGGCTGAACAAACGGCAGCGATTTCATCTTCAGCCTGCAAGGTGATTACACCCAAATGTTTGTGCCTGGAAAGCTCATGAAGGATGTCGCTGGCAGGCGTGATAGGGTACGAGCCATAAAAAAGTTTTTTCCCCATTTTTTCGGCAGCAGCCATGAATCCCCATGCCGTAGCTACGTTTCCTGAGATATGCCTGTATTTGCCTTTCTCTATTTTCGCTGCCGGCACTTTGTACATTGACGGCAACGCCTCTATTGTTTCAGCGAAATGATAACCTGTATGAAGAGCTTTCTTGTTGGCTTCAGCCAATGCAGGCATTTTTTTGAATTTTCCGTCTATGTATTTTTCTGTGTCACTCAATGGACGGTCGAAGAGCCAATACATCATGCCCAATGCAAACATGTTTTTGCACCGCATCACACTTTTATTATCCAATTGAATTCCTTCCAGGGCAGTTTTTGTTAAGGAAGAAATCGGTGCTTCTACCACGTTGTAGGCATCCAATGAGCCATCTTCAACGGGATTATTTTTGAAGCCGGCTTTCGTAATATTCCGCTGATCGAATGTATCCATATCCAGAATGACGGTGCCTCCTGCCCGTGCATACCTTAGATTGGACATCAGGGCAGCCGGATTCATAGCCACCAATACATCCGCTTCATCGCCCGGAGTATAGATACTTACACCTCCAATTTGAACCTGGAATCCGGAAACGCCTTCTACCGTACCCAAAGGGGCGCGAATTTCAGCCGGAAAATCCGGGAATGTAGCCAGATCATTTCCAAAAAGGGCTGAGGTAAAGCTGAATTGAGAGCCTGTAAGCTGCATTCCATCACCGGAATCGCCTGCAAAGCGAATGACTACTTTATCTCTATCAACGGTTGTTTTTTTGCCGTTTGTTAAGGGTTCACTCATAAAATTTCTGGTTACTTAAATTTACCTTGCCACCTTCACAATAACAATCTGAAGCCGGCTATTCTTTTTCGATTTCAATTTTATTTTATATTTTTCAAATGACTTATCTCATTTAAATGGGTTATTGATTACTCTAAACAATAATTATTATGCCGTATACTATATGTGAACCTTGTGTTGGAACTTGTGATACCGCTTGTGTGGACGTATGCCCCGTTGATTGCATTCACGGACCGGTTAGCACCACCGGCAGCGGACAAGAGGTGAAGGAGGCCGGCTTTGATTCAGCCGGTAAGCAACTGTATATCGACCCCAGTACGTGCATAGATTGCGATGCTTGTGTGCCCGCCTGCCCTGTAGATGCTATTTTTGAAGAAAGTCAGGTGCCGGAGGAATGGAAAAAGTATATACCCTTGAATTATCAGTTCTTTGGGCAGGAGGCGCCTTGATTAAATACTTAAATCAAGTTTGGAAATTATCCTCCTATAGCTTTTCTATTTACAAACTCTTCAAAAACACGGAGTACTTCAGGGAGATTTTTTCTTCCAAAACCAATCCGAACGTGTGGCCGATCAAAATCATAGACGGTGTGTGGTAATAGCATCACACCTTTGTTTTCTATCAATTCCTGACAAAAATCAAATACGCTTCCCTTAATTCTTAGTGCGGGAAACGCGATGGATCCACCTTTTGGTGTCGTCCATAAAAACCAATCCTTATGCCGGGCGGCAAATGATTCAATCAACTTGAGATTAGATTGAATAAGGTTCAAACTCCGATCAATCAGTTTTTGCTTGTTTTGCAAAGCGATTATACCCAAGTGCTCACCGGGGGCATTGTTGCATATGGTGGTATAATCTTTAAAGGACACTAATTGCTCCATGAATTTTTTATTCTGTGTGGTAAGCCAACCAATCCTCAACCCGGGTAAGCCAAACGTTTTACTCAATCCAAAAAGAGAAATGGAATTTTCATACAAATCACTAACCGACGGAAGTCTGTCATTCACATCGTATTCCATAAATCTATACATCTCGTCTGAGAAGATCGTTATGCCTTTTTCCCGGGCTACATCTACAAGTTGCTGAAGTGCATCTTTGGTAACGGTGGCTCCCGTTGGGTTGTGTGGAAAATTAATTACAATTAGTTTAGTAGTGTCCTCTATCAGCGACTTTAACCCTTCAATGTTAAATTCAAGATTCTCATCGGGAATCCATTTGGAAACAGAGCACCCTATAGCTGAAGCTACCTGATAAAGTGATTGATACCCGGGAAAGGTAGTAATGACGTGATCTCCCTTTTCAAGAAGTATATTCATGGAGATGAATATCCCTTCTTCAGGAACAAGCACCAATACGTCATCAGGCGTTATGTCAGTATGTAGGGTGGTAATCGCTTCCCTAAGTTTTGGATTTCCTTTTGATTCGGTATAACCAAGTTTCAGTTTATCCCATTCCTTCTTTGTATCGGCATCAGCAAATTCAAGCAATTCATTTAACAGAAACGGCTCACAGTCTGAGCTACTCAGTAAATAAGGTGTTGAAAATTCGTATTGATCAAAATAGCGTTCTAGTTTAAAGGGAGTAATTTTCATATTATTCGTATGACGGATACCAATTTCGCAGTCTTACATCAATTTCCTTATTTTTTGAGTTCACTAATTTTTTAAATCCTTCTACATCGTTTAAGCCCCCTTGCCCGCGATAGTGATAGGGATAAACTATTTTGGGTTTAAATTCCAATACAGCGCTGGATGCCTGATCAATGTTCATGGTAAAGGGAAGGTTCATGCACACGAAGGCAACATCAATATTTTTAAGTGCCCGCATCTCTGGAATATCTTCCGTATCTCCGGAGAAATATATTTTCTTGTCCTCAATAGTTAGAATATATCCATTGCCTCTTCCTTTCGTGTGCCTGGATTCAGGATCTTCCGGAAGATTATACATCGGTATGGCCTCGATAGTAATACCAAGCTGTTCTGTTTTTTCTCCATTTCCGATTATCGTTGTTTTTGATTTCAACACATCCGGCAGTTGATCAGCGACAGCTTGAGGGGCAATGATGGTTGCCTTTGATGTTTCCATGGACTCCAGGGTTTCCACATTCATATGGTCTCCATGAATATCTGTGATAAGAATCAAATCCGGATTGTTAATTCCCTGAAACGCTTTAGCTCCTCCGTATGGATCTAGGTAAATCGTTTTTTCATTCCAGGTTAAGACAGAAGTACCATGAAGGATGGGCTGAATTATAATGACCCCCTTTTTGGTCTTTACCTGATCAGGTGTTGCGCGTTGTGCCCACGTTACGTTTGAAATAACGACCAGCAATACGATTATTAATTTATAACTCATTTCAACAAAATTCAGATCAAAAATATTTTTAGGAAATTGATGAAACTCTAAAGTCTTTGAACTCTTTGGTTAACGTGTTAATTATTTCAGCTACCGGTTTTATACTCGTTACATATTCAATGGCAGGACCTGCGCACCACACTGATTTGTAGGTTGCTTTCTTTGCTGCATTCTCCACTTTTTTCATGCCACGAACGGCAATTATCATTTTAACATATTTTTTTAACCCTTTGTTATTATTCAATAACCATTCCCAAAATGTTGCTTTCGTACCAATATGTTGAACATAGGGAGTATTGATAACCGTGAGCGCTGACCCTGACATTTTCGTAGTCCTTACAATATCTTTTGCTCCATAGTCCACCAAAGCTTGTTTGTATTCTTGTGAAATGTCAGCTTCATTGCAGGCAATAAAAATTGTGCCCACGGAAGCGCCGGATGCCCCCCATTCCATTACTTTTTTTAAGTCTTCACCCCTGGCAATTCCTCCGGCAGAAATAATTGGAATGGTGCAGTTTTCTTTTAAAAGTGTAATTAAATTTTTCGGACTTATATTTCCAGCGTGGCCGCCTGCTTCATCGTTTACAGCAATTAGCGCATCAGCACCGAGCGCTTCAACTTTTTGCGCATATTTCAGATCCACGACATCGCAAAAAACTTTTATCCCCTTTTCGTGACAACGGTCGATCACTTCTTTTGGATTACCCAATGAAGTAATAACAAAAGCTACCCCCAACTCCAGTAAGGTATTAAGTTGTGATTTGTACTTTAGGTTTGATTTATTTACAATCAGATTTATACCAAAAGGTTTATTGGAGTGCGCTTTGATTTCATTAATAGCGTTTCGTAATTCCTGATCTGTTCTATAATTCAAAGCGGGAAAAGCAGCGGTTATTCCATTATCTAATGCCGCTTTGATCATCTTCGTATTTGAAATCAAAAACATGGGCGCCATGATTACGGGATAGTCGATTCCAAGCATTTTATCAAGTGTCATATTTTTATTAAGTGTCATGTTTTTATCCAATGTCAGCGGTTTTCTGGAGGTGTAGATTGATATTTTTCCTGAAGGATCCTGTGTTCGTTCAGGTCTTTCGGGTTGTGAATTCTTTTAGTTGATATGAAATATTTTTCAAGGTAATGGGATGGCCTTATCGGGCGTGCTGAAAATCCACCTCCACAATTAGGACATACGTTGCCAAATATTTTGGTGGTGCAATCTTTACAGAATGTACATTCAAAACTGCATATCATGGCTTCCGTAGAATTATAAGGCAAGTCAATTCCGCAATGTTCACAGCAGGGTCTTATCTCCAACATTACTTTACAAGTTAAAAACTTCCCGTTGATCCACCACCTCCAAATTCACCACCCTTTCCCTGAAAGGATTCATCTGATTTCACTTGATTTCCACCCATGGTTTGCGAAATGATAAATGCCTCTACATTCATATTGGCCCACTTCTCGGACATTAAGTTTTCCCGTGTATACCCATTTCTCATTAACCTCAAATAGTTAAATAAAACTAATGAGATACCCAACAGGATAATACCGCCAATTGTTAATGTGATTTCAGTAAGTGTTACTCCGTAGTAGTAATCAAAAGTGAAGACGGAGAATGTGACCATCATCAAACTCGTTCGCAACAACACGACATCTTTTTGGCGTATACCAAAATATAAATAAATAAATGGAACCAGAACAGTCAATAAGTAGAATAGGTAGGCAAAGGGTATATCTTCGCCGGCAGCCAACGAAAGGTTCATTAGGTTTACGGTAAGTTCGCGAACAACGAGGTAATTGCCGGCCAGACAGATGATCACCAAACTGAAAGACTCAACGATAAGCAAGCTAGTATGCCATAGATGGGTATTGGGTTTTTTAGAGATGACCTTTGTAATAAAATAAATTACCGAGAAGCAACTTATAAAAGCAAAAGGTATGATTTGCTGAAAGATGCTACCCCATTCGTACAATTGAATAAATAAAATATAGGCAAAGATGATAACGGAAGTCAATGTCGATAGTAAGTCAAGGTAGCGAAAGGCCGCCATACAAATAATGACAAAGCAAACAATGAGCGCGGGCACAGGATTTAAGTCCAAAAGAAGGATAATCCCACCACCAGTAAACCCACAGCTATGGTAGAGCAAGGCTTCGTTTACACCGCTTTTGTAATGATACTTTTTTTTGATAAAGGTCATCTCTAAAAAAACCAAAGACATAATCCCATAAAAAATACAACAAATTGCAATAAAGCTTTCGCTGGTATCAATCACCATCAAGGCAAAAAGGCCGGTGACCCCGGATAAGCCAAAGAGTGTAGCAATGAAAAGCAGTATTCTGATAAGGAAATTAGGGTGATAAACCGGCGAAGCATAAACTTCTGCAATGCTTCTGTTTTGTGGTTCTGTTATCCAATTGCTTTTGTATAGCGACTTCGCTTCTTTAACCAGAGCCAGGTTTTGAATCCAGGTTTCGTTGTAAGCGCTTCTCATCCTTTTCTGGTAAAAAATTTTTTATAAGAAATAATGAAATAGATAAAGCCACCACAAGAAGCAATTGAGTAATAAAAAATCAACTCAGGCAGCTCACTGAACACAAGGTCGGCCAGCATGTAGGTTGTACCTATGTAAGCAAAGACAAACGCATATAGAAGAAAAAGAAAGGAACGCTCACGATAGGCATAGAAAACAGAAAAGGCACAACCGCCATAAATCAGCAAGAGGTAAATTCCATAGACCGCATTGTCAAATAACCCAACTGTTGCTCCGAAAAAAAATAAAAGACTACCAAAATTGATGTAAGTGAATGTGAAATGTTTTTTTATTGACTTCGAATTCAAAAACATTGCCAGTGCGCCTAAGACAGCTCCGAATATAATGGAGGTTATGTGAAGGTTAGCAGTCTCAAAAAAATTGCTGCTATGCCACTTTTGTGGAGATACGCTAAGACCCCAGAATGAAGCCAAGGCTGTAATACCCAGTGATAGGACACCCAGGTGATCAAACCGATAAGCGATGAAAAGGAAGAATACAGCTGACAACAAAGTACTCCAGCCAAGATTTTCATCTAGTATCTGATACCGGAATTGCAGATAACCCTGTACGGAAATAAATAACAAACTTCCCAGCAATACTACATAGTCATAGTAGGGAGTTGGTGGTTTTATTTTTCCCAATGAAAATTCTGTTGCTTTTGAAAAGACATACCAAAAACAAACCAGTGTAGTTATTGAAAGTAGCAGAATGCTGATCAGGTGACCAATCTCACCAATGTTTTTATAGATGAGAATACCGATGCCGCCTGTGAACAACAAAACTCCCAGATACAGCATTGTTCTGAGTTCATAGAACACAGAAATTATCCTTCCTGAAATGATGGGTTCAAGCTTATCGAACTGATCCTGTTCAATAAGCTTTTTGTTCAAAAGCTCCTCAAGTGTACTTCTGGTCATAAAACAATTGATAGCATTAAATCTGGATTTGGATTCTTATCTTCGTTTTCCATGCTCAAAATACTAAATACCACTCAAATCAAAGAATGGGATGCATTTACAATCCGCCATGAACCCATTTCTTCTATTGATTTGATGGAGCGGGCTTGCAGGGCATTTGTTCAATGGTTTACCCTAAAATTTGACGCCTCGCATACCATAGGTGTGGTTTGTGGAGCCGGTAACAATGGAGGGGATGGGTTGGGTATTGCCAGGATGCTTAGTGATTGGGGATATCCTGTAAAGGTTTGGATTGTAACAGGCACTGTGCTGGAATCTGTAGATTTTAAAGTAAACAAAGAGCGTTTACCTGAAAGAGTTGATGTGAAAGAATTTTCAACGATTCCGTCATCTGAATTATTTGAGAGTTGTCAGGTATTGATTGATGGTTTGTTTGGCTCAGGATTGTCACGTGAGCCAGAGGGTATCTATGCGGATGTGATATCATTAATGAATAGTTCAGAGCTCACTATTGTTGCCATTGATATTCCATCGGGCTTGTTTGCGGATCAGCACACAAGTGGAGTTTGCGTGCACGCTGATTATACCATCACATTTCAATTTGCCAAGCTTGCCTTTCTCCTTCCTGAAAATGAAAATAGAGTCGGTGAATGGATGGCGGTGGATATTGGACTTAGTAAAGCTTATTTAAAAGATGCTTTGGTCTCAAATTTTTTATTGAATCAAAAATATGTGGCTAGTTTGCTACCTAAGCGAAAAAAATTTTCACACAAAGGAGATTTTGGCCATGCTCTTCTCATTGCAGGTAGTTATGGAAAAATGGGAGCAGCTGTACTGGCGGCACGTGCAGCGATGCGTTCCGGGTTAGGTTTGTTGACGGTTCATGTTCCAAAAGAAGGATATTCCATTATACAAAACTCAGTACCGGAGGCCATGACATCCATTGATACAAATCAATTCTGCTTTAGCGGGACAGGTGAGTTAGATAGTTTCGATGTTATTGGTGTGGGGCCAGGCTTGGGTGTGGAAAGCACGACAGTCAACGCTATTAAATCGCTTTTGGAAAAGGCATCCCGTCCTTTGGTAATCGATGCGGATGCCCTGAATATTTTAGCGGAAAATTCCTCACTACTTCACTTGCTTCCACCACAAAGTATCCTCACGCCTCATCCTGGAGAGTTCAGAAGATTGGTAGGAGACTGGAATAATGATTTTGATCGCCTGAACAAAACCAGAGATTTTGCCAAAAGTACCCGGTGTATTGTGATTTTAAAGGGCGCCTATTCTGCTGTGGTTTCACCTGATGGCCTCGTTTATTTCAACAATTCGGGCAATCCGGGTATGGCTACGGGAGGTTCCGGGGATGTACTTACTGGCGTGCTTACAGGATTGCTAGCGCAAAGGCTCAACGCTATTGATGCTGCCCTTATTGGGACGTATATTCATGGACTTGCTGGAGATATTGCAGCCGCAGAAAATGGGCAAACGGCCTTGATTGCATCGGACATCATTTCAGCCCTCCCGGACGCTTTTAAGCAGATTTACCGTTAAAATTTTTTCTCCTGTTTTAAACCTTTGGCTTACATTTTGCGTCAAATAATTATTAATAGCAAAAACTTAACGCTGAAGTAAACCCTTCAGACCGCTTTATACGTAAAATAGCATAAGTGAACCGCAAAAGGACCATATTGATTTTAATGCTCTTCTTAGGCATTTCTTTAGCCAGTCTTGCACAAAGGGGAGATTCTCCTGCACTTTTTTCGGAGGCGGGCCAAATGGACAGGCTTGTTCAGTTGTATCCAAATCCTGCTACCGAGTACCTATCCGTAAAACTTCCGACACCACACGCCAATTCTGTTAAGTTGGCACTGCACAGTGTTATTGGAAATGCTATTATCGTTGAAAAAGAGCCTGTTGACGAGTACGAAGTTCGCATATGGGTCAGAGACTTGCCATCCGGTTATTACTTTCTGTCCATTAAGGATGAAGAATCTGACCTGAAAGCGTCCTATAAGTTCCTGAAGCGCTAATTCCTATTTTTCATTGCATCCTCAACCGGTAAGTTCCTTGCTGTAATTTTACTTTTATCTGGTATTCTAAAGCCATATTTTTGCCATCTTAAATGAAACCTATGGCAGCACTTAAAATACTAATGCTCACTGACTTTTCTGATCTCTCCAGAATCGCCATTAATTATGGTCTGAAAATGTCGGGCAAGCTTGAAGCAGAATATACCATATTAAATGTGGTTAGACTTGATGGTGTGCCTAAGTCGCATCTTAAGCTTAAGCAAATAGAAAGATCATTGTTTAAGATTGCTGAAGAAGAAGGTGCCAGATTGGTAGATGAGTGCAAAGCGCAACTAAAGGGAAAGAGTAAAATTGAATTCAAAGCAGTAAGATCCCATACAGTGGCCGATACGGTAAGGCGATACGCAGATGCCAATAAGATTAATCTGGTGATTATGGGAAGTAGGGGAGCAAGTAAAATAAAAAAAGTGGTTTTGGGGGGCACCACAGTTTCTGTTATTGATGTTTGCCACGCACCCGTGTTGGCCATTCCTGAAAAAGGAGAGTTCACCAACTTCAAAAATGTTATCTATGCCTCCGATTTGAAAAATGTTCAAAAGGACATGGATACCATCATTCCATTTGCGCGCATCTTTGACTCCAACATCCATATGGTACACGTGGTAGAAGCGATAGATAAAAATGTGGAAACCAAAAAAGAGGAAGTAAAGAAATTAATAGAAAAGGTCAATTACTCCAAAATAAATCTTGAGATCATCATCGATGATGACGTACCCCTGGCGATTGATAATTATATAAAAAACAAGAAAGGGGAGCTACTTACCACTTTTACCCACGAACTCAATCTTTTTGAAAAGATATTTGCAAGGAGTGTTACGCGTAAGCTGGCCTACCAGGGCAATATACCCTTGCTGGCATTTAAGAGAAAGTCGGTAAAGTAGGCACATCTTAAAAACCTTAAACAGGTTTGTTTACTGATAAAATCAATGGGATCGTTGAAAAAATATGCAAGAAAGTAGAACTATAAATAGAAATCCTTCCAGATTTTAAAAATTTATTGAATGTAAGGCATTTAAATAAATGCTATCGCTGTTGCGCGGCTGATTTCGTTTTGATTGCAATTGTAATGCGGAGAACCTATTGCCTAGCGCACAATAGCTACTAATTCACTAGAAAGAATTCATCGTTTTAATACTTTAAGAAAATAAGTTTTTAAGGGACGACTAAATAGGCATTCTAAAATTCTGCATTCCCTGGAAAACGTGGAAAAGGAATCACATCCCTGATGTTTGTCATTCCGGTTACAAAGAGCATAAGTCTTTCAAAGCCTAAGCCAAACCCGCTGTGTGGGGCACTACCAAATTTCCTTAATTCAATATACCACCAAAGGTCTTCTTCAGGAAGACCCATTTCCTTGATTCTGTTTATCAGCTTGTCATGTCTTTCCTCCCGCTGAGATCCTCCAATGATTTCACCGATACCGGGAAATAAAACATCCATTGCCGCTACGGTTTTGCCATCTTCATTCTGCCGCATGTAAAATGCCTTGATGTCTTTTGGATAGTTGTAAAGGATAACAGGCTTCTTAAAATGTTTTTCTACCAGATAGCGCTCGTGTTCCGATTGCAAGTCCACGCCCCATTGATCAATGAGGTATTGAAATTTCTTTTTCTTGTTTGGATTTGAATTACGCAACACTTCAATGGCCTCAGTATAGGTAAGCCTTTCAAAATCATTCTCCACCACAAATTTTATCCTATCGATCAATCCCAACTCGCTTCGCTGAGCTTGCGGCTTTGTCATTTCTTCATCTGCCGCACGCTTGTCCAAAAATTCAAGATCTTCTTTACAATGTTCCAATGCATATTTCATCAGGTATTGTAAAAAGTCCTGGGCTAGCTGCATATTATCCTTGATGTCATAGAAGGCCATCTCCGGTTCTATCATCCAGAATTCGGCAAGATGACGTGTAGTATTGGAATTTTCCGCCCGAAAAGTTGGTCCAAATGTATATGTTTCACTCAGGGCAAGTGCGTAGGTTTCCACTTCCAGTTGACCGGAAACGGTTAGGTTGGTTTCCTTCCCGAAAAAGTCTTCCTTGAAATCCACTTCACCTTTTTCGTTTTTAGGCGGGTTGTTCGGATCCAGGGTTGTAACACGAAACATAGCTCCTGCCCCCTCAGCATCAGATCCTGTAATAACGGGCGTATGAATATAAAAGAACCCTTTGTCATTGAAAAATTTATGTACAGCGAAAGCCATGGCATGACGAATCCTCATCACTGCACCAAACGTATTGGTTCTTGACCTAAAGTGAGCAATTTCCCGAAGAAACTCCATAGAATGTTTCTTAGGTTGCAAGGGATACTTCTCCGGATCGCTATCTCCTAAAATTTCAAGTTGTTCAACTTTTAATTCCATCGATTGACCCTTGGCAGGAGATTCAACTAGTTTACCTGTTACGGACAAACATGCACCGGTGGTAATCCGTTTCAACAAAGATTCTTCAAATTGGTTGAGATCAACCACTGCTTGAAGATTTTGAATAGTGGAACCATCATTTATTGAAATGAATTGGTTGTTCCTGAATGTTCGTACCCATCCCTTTACAACTACTGATTGACCCGCAGGGGGGGCCAAAAGAACATCTTTAATCTTTGTGCGCTTCATCATACCTGGTTGTCAATGAATCTAAGTTCCCATTTTTTAAGGACTTACCCCAGCTATTCACTTGGGGAGGCAAAAAACGTGAATTTGTAATTTTTATCAAAGCCCTGTAGCAAAACAACTCAGTAATCTGGTCAGCTTGTGGGACAAATACTTATCCTCCCAGTTGGAGGAGCAAACACCTTTTGTCAGACGAGGTGAATTGGTAACTTTGGGTCATAAATTTTATTCATGCAAAAATTAGGGCTCACACAGTCATTGCAACAGAAACTGTCTCCTCAGCAGATTCAGTTTATCAAATTGCTGCAGGTGCCCACCGCAGAACTGGAAAACAGGATTGAAGAGGAGCTTGAGTTGAATCCGGTACTGGAGGAGGGGGAGCCCGAAGAAAGCGAGGACGAGTTCAAGGACAATGAAGAAGAGGAGTTTGAAGAGCCGCAGTCGAAGGAGGAAGAAATAGATATTAAAGATTACCTGCAGGACGATGATTATAGCGGGTACAAGACGCATAATGATGTAGACACTGAGGAGGAAAAGGAGATGCCCATGCCTACGTCTTCTTCATTGCAGGAAACCTTGCTTACACAATTAGGATTTTTAGGCCTTGATGACCGTCAGCTTATTATTGGAAAGCAACTTATTGGTAGCATTGAAGGCGATGGATACATAAGAAGGGATCTTGAGGCTATTGTTAATGACCTTGCCTTTTCACAAGGAATTGAAACGAGCCTTGATGAAGTGGAGGAGCTTCTTGGAAAAATTCAATCTTTTGATCCCGCGGGAATAGCCGCACGGAATTTAAAAGAGTGTCTTCTTCTTCAGTTGGAACGAATAGATGATGGACAGGACGTAGATGTGATTGTTGCCAAGAAAGTATTGAATGAATGCTACGAAGAGTTCACCAAGAAGCATTATGCCAAGATTTTAAAAAAACTTGACCTTGACGATGAGGATTATATTAAAGACGCGATTGAACTGATCGTGCGGCTTAACCCAAAGCCAGGCGGAGAGACATCTTCGGGTCTTGTGAAAAATCAGTATGTAATCCCGGATTTTATCCTAACCAATAACAACGGGAAATTGGATCTTGCACTTAACTCACGAAATGCGCCAGAACTAAGAATAAGCCGATCTTATTCCGAGATGTTTACAGCGTATGACAAGAGCGACAAGAAAGACAAGAAACTGAAGGAGGCTGTCACTTTTGTAAAACAAAAACTGGATGCTGCCAAATGGTTTATTGATGCCATCAGGCAACGACAGCTCACCTTGTTGAAAACAATGCGTGCTATTGTGGATTTTCAATATGAATATTTTCTGGAAGGAGATGAAACAAAACTCCGGCCAATGATTTTAAAAGACATTGCACAGATTATTAATATGGATATCTCTACGGTGAGCCGTGTAGCCAGCAGCAAGACTGTGCAAACAGACTTTGGCGTTTTTCCTTTGAAATATTTCTTTAGCGAGGGCATTTCAACCAACACCGGTGAAGAGGTGAGCTCACGGGAGGTAAAACAAATTATAAAGGATCTGATTGAGCAGGAGGATAAAAATAAACCCTACTCGGATGATAAGCTGGAAGATTTGCTGAATGCCAAAGGTTACAACATTGCCAGAAGAACAGTAGCGAAATACAGAGAGCAGCTTAACATTCCCGTTGCTCGTTTACGAAAGGAAATGTAAGTGGTGCAAAGTTTGGCGAGAATTATATCTGTTGTATTCCATCCGTTGCTGATGACAACTTATTTATTCTTGTTGCTCACTTATTATTTACCGGTAGTGCTTCAGCCGGCTCGCCCATCACTTTGGATCATTCTGCTCATTTTTGTTACCACCTTTGCCCTTCCGGCTGTTAATTTTCTCATGCTCAGGTTGACAGGCTCAATCAATGATTTGAGCATGCCGCATCGCGGTCAGCGGATATTACCATTTATTTTTATTTCGGTTATCTACGTTTTCGTTACGCTGATGTTTTACTGGAAATTTCCGATACCAAATTTACTTCGGCTAATGGTCATCGTTAGCAGTATGGTGGTATTTGCCACTTTAGTTACTTTTTTTTATAAAATAAGTGTACACAGCCTGGCCATGTGGGGTGCTATTGGCATGATGTTGCCGCTGAATAAAGTTTCTGAAGAAAATACATTACTCATTCCAACAATTCTGGTCATCATTGTGGCCGGATTGGTGATGTCCAGCCGGCTTGCGCTCAATGCACATCATCCCAGAGAGATTCTCGCGGGTAGTCTTGCCGGTTTCGCAATAGGTTTTTTTGGTATGATCTTACTTTTTTGAAATAATAAAATTTGATCAATATGGATTTTCAATTTATCAAATATGAACAGGATGCTGGTGTTGTCACCATTACACTGAATCGACCGGAAGTTTACAACGCACTCAATGATGCAATCACCTATGAATTGCAAGATGCTTTTAAGGCAGTAGCAAGAGATGAAAAAGCAAGAGTAGTTGTATTGACTGGGGAGGGTAAAGCCTTTTGTTCAGGTCAGGATTTGAAAGCAGTATCAGGAAAGGAGAAGAGGTCATTTCTTGAATCCCTGCACAAACGATACAATCCTTTGATTATGGCCATGCAAACTTTGCCGAAACCAATTATTTGCCGACTCAATGGCGTGGCGGCCGGAGCCGGTTGTTCAATCGCGTTAGCTTGTGATTTGATCATCGCGTCTGAAGAAGCTACACTGATTGAAGTATTTATCAATATCGGATTAGTACCTGATTCAGGATCGTCATACTTTTTACCACGAATCCTGGGTCGGGCGAAAGCTTTTGAGATGTGTACTATGGGTAGCAGAATTAAAGGAAGAGAGGCAGCTGAAATTGGTCTTGTCAATAAAGCAGTACCTTCTGACCAGCTTGACGCTGAGGTGGCCACCTATTCTTCCTATTTTGCCAATGCCCCAACCAAAGCCATCGGGTTAATAAAAAAAATGTTGAATCGATCTACCAAGTCAACGCTGGAAGAGATGCTGGACTATGAAGCATACTGTCAGGAGATTGCAGGCAGTACTGCTGATTACAAGGAAGGAGTGGCAGCGTTCCTCGAAAAAAGAAGGCCGGAATTTTTGGGTAAGTAGTTAACCCTTAAAAAAACTACTTACCGACAATAAAAATGATGATTCTACTAATTGTTACTCAAAAAAAAATCCCAACATATTATGCTGGGATTCTGTTGTGAGCCTGCAGGGATTCAAACCCCGAGTCTTCTGATCCGTAGTCAGATGCTTT
>CAYTBO010000012.1:0-60740 GCA_964436055.1 uncultured Ohtaekwangia sp. | reverse complement strand
CTGGCGACCGTACCTTGCTCCAACGGCATTATCTATGTGGTGGATAAGGTATTGATTCCGGAGTAACCTCTTCCTTCTCCAATCCCTTGGTTCGTGAAGACACGAACCTTGGCTTAGGTCCTTTGTAGTAAAAAATTTTCTGGCTATGAAAATAGATGGAAAGTAACTCCACTCATAAGTAATGCGCTTTCCCACCCACTTGCTTAAGACTTGCGCTAGTCAAGGAGATTCTTCGCCTCCCACACACTTTCCATCGCGCTATGCTCAGAATGGGCAAACTATGAGGTGATGGATTCTCCCTTCTCCCTGGAGGGAGAAGGGGTGCGGAAGAATGCAGGGCGGGAGGGATGAGGGATTTCCCGCAGGCAGTATTCCCCCGGTTCGTGAGGACACGAACCTTGGCTTATTGGAAACTCTTGACCAACGAAGCTTTAGCGTAGTTGGTTAGCGTAGGCAGAGAGAAGGGGTGCGGAAGAATGTAGGGCGGGAGGGATGAGGGTTTTCTTCCTGTTCTTCCGTTACTTTTTCTACTCCATCCGGTATTATTGTCACTGTTCCAGCCCTAATATTGCCGCCCTATGCAACTCATCGAAATCATTCATAAGATTCCCATTCTCACCACGGTATTGTCGGCCATCTTTTTTGTGATGCTTTACAATCATTGGAATTCCAAAGGCAGACCTTCTTACCTGTTTTGGTGGACACTTGGTGTACTGTGTTACGGGTTAGGCACGCTAACCGAGAGTATCGTGGGTATTTTCGGGTGGAGTGCCATCGTTTTCAAATCATGGTATATCCTCGGTGCGCTATTGGGTGGGTTTCCGTTGGCTCAGGGTTCTGTCTACCTCATGTTTAGCAAACGCACGGCTGATATAATGGGTGGTGTTGTCGTTGCCATTATCGTAATTGCTTCCGTGCTGGTCTTACTTTCTCCCATTAATTATGAACTGGTGGAGCCAACACGTCTCACTGGGCGTGTACTGGGTTGGAGCAAAGTGAGGTTGATCACACCTTTTGTAAATATCTATGCTTTCATTTTCCTGGTGGGCGGTGCATTCTATTCAGCCTATCGCTATAGCAAGGATCAAATTTACCGCAATCGTTTTTTAGGAAATCTTTTTATTGCTTTTGGCGGACTGCTTCCAGGCATAGGTGGATCATTTACCAAGTTTGGTTACACAGAAGTACTCTATGTAACCGAACTCACGGGCATTATCCTCATTTACATGGGTTATGTCACCATAAGAAAAGATAGTACACTTTCGATTTATTCCGTCCAAAACCTGGATTAACCGGCTTTTCGCATCTCACTGATCAGTTCCAGATCTTGTTTGGTAAATGCGCCTTGTGCTTCATTGTTTTGCGAAGCAATAAATGCTTCCAGACTGTTATAGAAGCGTATTCTGTATTTCCAGATGGCTTTGCCGCCAATTGCTTCCTTGAATGTGCGCAAATCGATGGTTTTATCAAGCCAGTACATGTCGTGATCATTGGTCCCAATGTTGCTTCCAACATAACCGGGCATATAGTTTACTTCTGAGCCCCCCAGCCGCCTGGCAACCTCTTTTTTAAAGCCTGCCTTACCTGTGATATATATTGTGTTCCAGTCCATTTTATTCTCCTCCAATCTTTCTATGGCAACCACTCCAAAATCCAATTGTTTGTTCTGCCCCGGAGTATGTTAACCTTATTTACTATTCCTAGCTTTTTTCTACCGTCAAAGTTACACCTATAATACGTTGAAAGACCGCTAAAGATTCAATGTTCTTAATCATTTAATGAGATAAAAGGTAAACAATGGGTGAACACTTAGTTTAACGATGAATCGTGAAGTTAGATTGTTAACCATTTGTTAATAGCCAAAACCTAACTTCAAAGAAAGATGTAATAGGTTACTTTATCTGACGTTCGAATACCTTTTTGGCTTCGAGAATGTGGTCAAGGGTAAGTTTCTTTTCTTCCGGTGTGAAATATTTTTTTTGTTCAGCTTCCTCATAAACCCGATCGATCCAACGTGCAAAGTAAATAGCATCTGAACTCGATTGGATTGGGTGTCCATTCACAATGAAATAAATTGGATTGGTAGTAGCATAGGGGTAAAAATCCTGAATATCTATATGGTCCGAGTCATTCCAGGCGCGAAGCAGCAACCATCCACTTTTATCAACAGTTAATGTGCCTTCAAGATCGGCTGTGGTTCGGTCACCTTTCAATTCAATCGACTTAATAACCTTTCCATTCTGAATGATCTCCAGATGGTCCATGGCTATGATCGATCGCATATAACCCTTATAATTCACTTTAACTTTTTTTCCTTTCAATTGAATTTCAGAGCCGATTCCTGTATTGTTTATTTCAAAATTTAATAATGCGCTGTTGGTAGCCAGGGCTTTGCCTTCTTTCAATCCTTTGAGCCACAGGTCCCGTCTTTCAGACAAATTGTCGGGTATTTCTTCCATCATTACATAGGTGCGATCCGTTCCTACCGGTCCTCTCAATGAAGCATAGTTGGCCATGGCATCCGTACCTCCTGCTGCGCTGATTCTAAATCCGCAGTTTAAAAAACGATGCCATACCTCAGCGCTGGGCCTGTGATAACTAAACCCCACTGTTTCATAGTAGTCTATTTTACCCATGGCCACATCTATGGGAAGGGCGTTGCCAATCTTATCTTTGGATGGATCAGGAACTTCATAGAATGGATGAACATAGCCTACCAGTGCACCTTGCTGATGTGCAAGATCTGCAACCAGGGAGTTGGACGGATGAGGTGTAGCGATAGCCGTGTTGGGATAGGTCGTATATCCGGGCATGATAAAATGATCTTTCAAACCCAACAACCCCATATGTCCCCAGAAACTGGTATGATGCTCCTGGGAGTGAATCAGCATTACATCTTTGTTGGAAACAAGATCGGGGGTCACAGAAAAGTAATCCATATCCGGAATGCGCACTTCTTTATTTACAATGGTATTGAATACAATGTCGAGGTCTTCGGCTTTTGCCTGGGCAACCATTTTCTCTGGAGTGTTTCGGTAAAGACCTCCATAATTCATGTGTACATGCACGTCACCGCTCACTTGATTCTTCCAGTTGGCGGGTAAATCCAGTGGCACAGATTTTATTTCAATAGCTGAATTTTCACTTGTCAGGTTGATGGTTTGGCTTGCAATTTTATTCTCCAGTCCCCGATATAGTTTAATGACTGTAGAACCTTGAGGCAGTGTAAGCTTCGATTCACCCGTAGTATGGAAATAATGATTTTCAAACTTTTGTTTCGACCTGTCAAAGGCATCATCGGCATGTATCCACACATCATCGGGTGCATAGCTTCTTCCATCGGATGCCAGGATTGAAATACGGGCTGATACAGGATTATTGTTTTGATCCATCACCTTGATGGTGAGCTGCGATGTAGGTTTATTATAATTCCTGCTTTTTATTTCTATCGGTGACTTTTTCCCACTCAGAACTTCAAATGTCCATAAGGAAGTGTTGCCGTATTCATTCGATAGGTAAGCGATGCGTTTGCCATCGGGTGACCAGCGTGGATTGGTTGCATCAAACTGACCAAAGGTGAGTGCAAACGGATCACCTCCACCTGTTGATGTGGTAATCCATAACTGGTGCCATTGTCTTCCCAAAAAGGAGCCGTATACAATTCGGTTTCCATCGGGCGACCACTCGGGGTGAGTACGCCACGCAGTTTCTTCTTTTTGTATGAGAGTCAGTTTATCCGGGTTATTCAATGAGCATTTGTAAATGGATCCTGTACCATATATTTGGTCGGGGTTGCTGACCATAGCCAGCTCCGTGCCGTCCGGAGACCAGGCCGGACTCAATTGATGATCGTATTCGCTGTAATAATATCTCGGCTTAGACTTTCGCTCCGGGTTCAAAGGCGTAGCGGAAAGTGTACCGTTGGTTTGGATTTTTCCAATCCAAATACGAAAGTGCCCTGTGTTCCTTGTGGATACGTAAGCTATTTGTTTTCCATCGGGTGAGAATCTTGGGTCAAGATTCACATGCCCCCCATTGGTCAGCGACCGTATTGCACCCGTAGTGAGGTCAAGCATGTGCAATTCCAATCCAGTGCCATTATAGTGCGTAAAGATTACTTCATTTCCATTGGGCGACCAATCCGGTTGATAGTCATAGCCAGGCCCTGCTGTGATTTGTGTTGAACTGGTTTCATTGAGCTTTTGGCGCCAGAGGGAACCTGCCATGCTATATATTACTTCATCGCTATTGGGCGACCAGGTGACAGCGCTTGGCCCGGTGGTGAGTTGAGGTAAATACATTTCCCTGAAATAGTAATCGTGGGGAACATCGATTTGTTTAAGTACGGCTTCGCGCTGAGCGTGACTTTCGGTGAAGTTTAACAGTAGGACGCACAAGACGATGTTGAAAGGGATGTAGAAGTGATTCATGCGGTAGCGATGTTTGCTTTCTAAAATATATAGAATTACGGGGAAGTAAGCTTACCGTTTGGGTATTTTTTTGCCTTATCGTGCAATAAAATTTTCTATTGCATAATTGACGAATGAAAATCAAAAGGAAAGCACTCCGCATTACAACTGCGGTCGCAACGGCAATTGCATTTTGCCTCAAAAGCAAAATTGTGTTTCAACTTCTATAGTTAGCTGTTTACTTTAATAAACCAGTCCCTTTCGAGCGCTGGTCATTAGCGGTACGATCCGTTCTTCTTGGAAGTTCTCAAACGATTGGTTTATATGATTATCTGGCCAGTGTACCTCAACATCCCTAGCGTTTAGTCTGTAGATTATCGTATATAAAGTGCCAAATGATTTTTCAAAGTTGGTGTTGTACAACGGCAGATGAAGAAACCGCTTGAGCATGGAAGTTTCTGTTTCGTTCGGTGAGGCAATCATTTCATCCAAATACTTTTTACGCTCAATCGTGCCGGTTAGTAAAGCGTAGTCGCCCCATTCAACTTCTACCTGGTGATTGGTCGCCACCGGGGTTTTTACCACGACAGGGCTTCGGTCAGGAGAGAGGTAAACCGTGATATAGTTGCCTTTCGAATCCACAAGGGTTACGTTATAGGCCATATGCACCGGCACCCGATTTAAAATTTTCAGCCCTTCGTCTACCGTGCTGGATGTTTCGAGAATATACCGGATAACAATCGGAATGCCGAAACCATCACCAACTACTTTTCGGCCACCAAATGTAAGTGATGCGGCCAGTCCGCTGGCGTTCATGCCATCAAGGAGACCCCAGGTACAATCACTTACGCCAATTACAGGCTGCAACCAATGGGTATACAGCATGGTGCCTTCAAACATCTTGTAGCTGTAGTCATAGTTCCGAATTAGAGAAGCATTTCCCTTGGTTTTAGTCCAGGCAACCTGTGAACAACCTGACATATAGGCCGGCGGTCCATACATTGTCAAAAACCTGGCTTCCAAATCACCGCCACCGGTCAATTCCAGAAGTTGTTCGTAAACAGGAATTAGTTCCGGCATATGACGTTGCAATTCGCAGTAGGAGGTAAGATAGCCTTTGCGAGCCAGGTATCCTTCCGACAAAAACCAGCTTTTATAATGTGGCCAGGTACGATCGAAGAGCCCTTTCCATTTTTCACCGGGTTTATGTTCTTCAATACAACTAAATGAAATCAGCATTTTTTCTGTTACATCATTTTAAATCCGCCTATTTCAACCATTTCAGGTTGTGGAGCTGCCGTAGCGGTGAGTGGTGCCGATTTGTATAGTCCTTTGATTGCATTGATCCAATTTATGGCGCGCGACTTCAATTTGAAATCATCGGTCATTAATCTGCCGCGCATAACTAAAATTCCCATATCGGCACCTTCATAGAAGTAATCATTGCTTCTGCTTATACGAAGGAAGAATGCCTCATTTTCTTTTTCCACTGCTCTTCTGTGTGTGTCCATCCTCGAAAACTTAATACTACCATCTGGATTCATTACATAAATCCCAGATCGAGGTGCCTCGGTTATAATTCGAACATCTTTATCGGTGTATTTAATGACCAACTGACCCCACGAATCAATATTGTCCGCTTTAAACCAGCGGTTGTTAATCGCATTAACACTTAGCTTATAAGGTTCGTTCATCCACTCCAGCATATGAAAGAGAAACAGTGGCATATCGGATAAGGCAAACACCGCATGATTGGTGATAGAACTTGCACCGGTTATTCTTGGATTGAGCTCTCCCAGGTAGAGTTGTTGATTGTCCTGATCAATTAAGAAATCCAATTCAAAATATCCCTTATATCCTTCTTTCCTTAATTGATTGCCAAACAACTGTGCATACTTCCTCGCTTTTTTCCGAATAGCGGGCGTAAAGGCATCGGCATAAATTTCATTTCCACACCAGCCTCCTTTATATGGAGTAAGTTCTTTGAATCCTACGAGTTCGGTCATCAACGGAGCCACTATCGTTCCTTGCTGCGTCACACATGCTTCTATGGCCGATCCGCGGCAATTGATGCGCTTCATGATTTTGACTTCCTTCTCTTTAACAATTTCATCGGCATATTTCTCCCATTCATTTTCATTGGAGATAAAAAAAGTGGTGTGACCTGAATCGCCAAATGGTGTTTGAATGACCAGATCGGTTCCGAGTTTCTTCCCGCTTACCTCATTCAAATGTTTATAGCTTTTTACCTTGGAAAGAACGTAGGGAACGCAAGGAACACCCGCTTTCTCCGCAATGCGGTTTGTGTTCACCTTGTTATCCATGAAGTTTCGCATTTTGGCTGAGGGGAAACAAACCTGAAGGCCATTCTGTTTGGCCAACTTTTCAGTACGTTCGTCAAACATTAGGAACAAAACCTTACCCTTTCCACCTCTGCTCTTGATGTAGTCAACTACTTCTTTATGCTCCAGCAAATAGTTGTTGATATCTTCTATGCTTTGAAATTCTGCATGCGAAAGTTCTTCTTTGGGCGAAAAAACGTTGGGATGTAAGCCATCAAAGCACTCAATGTAACAGATGAATTTAAAACCTTTGATCCACTCATCAGCACCTAGCAAATTAAAATTAGTAGCGCTGATAAAATAAATGGGTATTTCATTCCTGTAGAAAAAACGCCTGATGTCGGAAATGCCATTAAGTACATTAGCCTTTGGCTTGACTTTCTTTGTTTTAGTTTTTTTTGCAGCAGCTTTCGCTTTAAACCATCTCTTTAATCTCGTAGCATTTTTGACGGCAGCTTTTGCAATGGTTTTCTTTTTTTTGGTAACTTTTCTGGGCATAATCCAACGGTTTAAACGGATGGTTATTTAAAGTTTTCTAATATAAGATAATCTCTTTCTTCACGGGTAGTTGATGCTCTGCTTTTTTTTGAAAATAGCCAAAATACATATCCCAGAACACTCAAGGTGATAAGGATAAGCCACTCCAATGGCCATCGGAGTGCAGCAGGGCTTCCAGGCAAGGTGATAGCCAGCAAAATAAGTATGGATCCGACAACGGATATATATCCCGTAATCTTTCCACCTGGCGTTTTGTAGGGCCGGTGCTGGTCAGGAAATGTTTTCCGTAATTGTAAAAAGGAAAATGAAACACCAAGAAATGCAGCGGCAATACAAAATGAACCAACATCAACAAATGCGATCATGGCACCGCGACCCAGAAAGGAAGCAAGCAGGGTGATGATACCACTAAACAAAACTGCTTTGTAGGGAGTCTTGAAAACGGGATGAGATTGTCCCAGTGATGGTGCAATTATTCGCCCTCTCCCCATAGCAAATAATACCCTCGATCCAGCAAGAAAAAAACCATTCCAACTGGTGAGTAAACCAATGAGTATAGCCACAAGAATTCCATCAACAATTAGTTGTGATTTAAAAGCAAGTTCAAAGACTCGGGCTGTTAACAATTCTGTTTCTAAAAGCTGATACCAATTGCCTATCATGGCGGTGCTGATGATCAATAGAATATAAAATGAAACTGCAGCCACAATGGATATTATAATGAGCATGCCAATGGCTCTGTAGGATACAGACTCCTTTGCTTCCTCAGCGCCTTGCGGGATGGTATCAAATCCGACCAACCAAAAAGGGACGGTGGCAAACACTGCAATTATTCCACCGATAACAGTTCCGTTGGCGGTGCTTATAAAGTGAGGTTGAAGATTTTTAAATTCCCCGGTTGTGACACCGGCAATGGCTACGCATAAAACAATGGCGATGAAAGCAATGGTGAGATAGATTTGAAATCGCATGGAATTTTGTACGCCTACATAATTGATCCAGGTGATGAGTGAAACAAAAAGCAAGGCAAGCAACAAGTGACTGCCGTAAATCTGATCTCCATTAATAGTATATAGTGGCCAACGGTCGATATACGGGAATAAATAGCTTATGATTTTGCCTATCGAGATGGCCTCAAATGCTGACACGGAGAGATAACCAAATGAAAGAAGCCAGCCCACCAGGAAGGATTTTGATGCCCCGTATGCCTTATAGGCATAGGCTACTTCACCGCCGGATACGGGGAGCATCGCTGTGACTTCGGCATAACAAAATCCAATGAAGATCATTAACGTTCCGCCAACGGCAAAGGCGATGCTGGCACCCAGGGGTCCGGCTGTGCTCAGCCAGGGCCCCATGGCGGTGACCCATCCTACACCAATCATGGCACCGAAGGCAAGACAGAAAAAACCAATCTTCCCGATTCCCTTTTTTAAACTTGCTCTTACTTTTGGGGCAGGCGATGTCATCAGGCTTTCGGGAGTGAGGATTTTCCTTTTTTACCTCCTCTCATACCACCCATCGAGGCTGCGGCCCCCATCAAGGCAGTGCCTGATTGATGCCGGTTCAGCGCTGATTCAGTAAAAATTCTCAAACCTAATTCCGGACGATAACCGTGTATTTCTTTGACATCAAGGGCAATTAAAAAATCAAGTATCTCTTTCGTCATCACCTGGCCGGGTACCAATACCGGGAAGCCAGGAGGATAGGGAATCACAAAAGCTGCTGAGACCAACATTCGTCCGGATTCCATCAGTTTGCGACAAACACCAAGTTTGGCAAACTCACATTTGTTTTCCTGATAAGCCAGAAAGTAGGCTTCGCGCATTCTGCCACCCGGAATACCTGCTACCGCTCTAAACGAATCGTGAAAATGGCTGAAGTCCGGCAATGGCGGAGCCTGTTCTGTTAGAGAATATATTTTATCCTGGAGTATTCTGTTTTCTTCAGGATTCAAAGCATCAAATTGGGTATCTATCTGGTCTGCAATTTTCAGCAACGCGCTGATAAGGTAACTCACGGAACTTCGTGTAGTGCCAATGTTGGTCATAAACAACACGGAATTGCGCGAGGTCTTGTTGATCTGGATGTGAAATTGATCCATCAGATACTTATTCTTGAAGGTGTCGCCATCCACACCGGTGTTGCCGATGTGCAGGTTGATCTTGGTCGGATCGAGCACAAACTCATCATGGGCCCAGGCTTTTTCCAACCGTTGCCAGCCATGTTCCGGATGATAGTATTCCGATAAACCTGACTGTCTGTATTCGTCAGGAATGATATCCTTGATGGTGAGTATTTTAAAGTACTTTTTCAGTTTAGGATGGTCATTAATTTTGGCCCGCAGGAGCATGGCCATTTCAATACTTTTTTCAACCAATTCATAGCCTTCAAAAGAAACCTGACGCCTTCCGATGTCCAATGAAGCGAGAATCTGATAGTTTGCCGAAGTAGAGGTGTGCGTCATATACGCCTCATGGAACGAGTCTTCAACTTTTCTTTCAAACTCCTCGTCATAAATGTGAATCATTGATCCCTGTCGCAGCGATGAAAGTGTTTTGTGTGTCGATTGGGTGGAGTATACACGAATCTTCACCAATTCAGGGTTGGGAAGAGAAGGAGTGAAATGTTCTCCTTTACTCTTCAACTCCTGCAAATGTTTTTTATACTCCTCTTTATAAGCTTCCGTTTTGTATTTCTTGCTAAGCTTGTTGGCAACATGCATGGCAGTTCGCTGACGAAATGTGTACGTGAAGGCAGCAAAGCCAAACCAGGCCTCATCCCATAGGAAAATCATATCAGGCTTGATGGCCAATACTTCTTCCATCACACGCTCCACGTTGTACACCAGCCCATCAAATGTACAATTGGTTAGTATTAACATTTTTACATGACCCAGTCGCCCGGCATCTTTTAATACAAGGAGCCTCTCTTTGATTGCCGATAGCGGAACAGCACCATACATGGAATATCTCTGAAGCGGGTAGGAGTCCAGGTAGGTAACGTAAGCTCCGGACAGAACCATGCCATAGTGATGTGACTTATGACAATCTCTGTCAATAAGCACGACATCACCGGGTTCTACCAAAGCTTGTAGCACAATCTTATTGGATGTGGAAGTGCCATTGGTGGCAAAGAAGGTGCGTTTGGAGCCGAATGCTTTGGCAGCTAATTCCTGCGCTTTTTTCAGCGGCCCCGTAGGTTGTAAAAGCGAATCCAATCCGCCAGTAGTGGATGAAGTTTCTGCCAGGAATAGATTTCTTCCATAAAATTCACCAAAGTCATCAATCCAGTTTGATTTAAATATGGAATTACCTCTTGAGATAGGCATTGCATGAAACACACCGGTTGGCTTCTGGCTGTATTCTTGCAGCGCTGTGTAGAAGGGTGTAGCATAGCGATCTTTGATTCCTCGGATGATACTCAAGTGAAGTTCCTGAGCGTCTTCTTTGCGATAAAATACACGTTGAAAATTTTTGAGTGCGCTGTCAGGCAGGCTATTGACAGCGTTATCTGTAACATAATAAATATCCAGTTCAGGCCTGAGTTGGCGAATTGCCTCACCCAATAAGATTCCTAATTCATATTCAGGAAGATCTTCATAATCGTAGTTAAGCAGGTCGGATACAAATGGGGATAGAATTCCTGTGGCGCTTTTTGATTTAAATTGTATTTCATAACGAATTACGCAAGCCTGGATGTTCGGATTGGCCACCAACGCAATCAGGGTATCCTGAAATGATTTGGTGTAGACTAATTGATAAATGAATTGCTCTTTATGATCTCTTACGTCATTTAATTTTTTTGTAATAATAAGTTCTTCCCGGGCTGTCAGGTTGTCGACAAATAATACTTCGAAATACCTTCTTTTTATTTTTTGATCGGAACCCTGTTTTTGTTCTTTGCTTTTAAGTAGTGTAGCCAGTGAAAATGATTCAGGGTCTTGCCGGTAGTCCTCACTAACCAGTTGCCTGAGAATTTCCTTTATCGAATTACGAAGTATCTGAAACTCATCGTTCTTAAGAAAACCGGTGAGTACATTGACCATATCCATACCTGGAAAGGCAAAATATTGTTCAACTTCTTTAAGCCTTTTAAAAGATGTGATTATCTGATTTTTTACCTCTTCCTGTTCAATCTTATTTTTCTTTCTTACAAGTTGGTAGGCCTGAAGTTTTAAATCAGTCCAAAGCTCGGTTCTTAACTGGCCGATATTATAGAAATGTCCGTGCGTATAACCGGATTTTCCGTTGGTTTTGCTTGCTCCGTTATTCATATCCACTTTTTTAAAACCTAAAAAAATATTGTTACTAATTTTTTGAATGAAGGGCCAGGCGATTTCCCTCCGTATCCATAAATAGCGCAAAGTAACCGACGGTATCATTGATAAGGGTTTTCGCCATGATGATCCTTCCTCCTGCACTTTCTATTTTGGAAAGAACCTGGTTCAGGTCTTTTCCTCCATTTAAATACAACAAAGGTCCCGTGGTGTTGGGTGTACATCCTTCACCGGCAACAACAGCACCTCCAATTCCATTGTTAGAAGGGAAAAATGCCATTGCATATCCATTTATTTCCGTTGATTCCATTTCTATGGAATAAATGTGATTATAAAATGAAACTGCGCGGTCAAAATTGTAAGCAGGGATCTCAAACCAGTTAACAAAGTGTTTGAGGTTCACTGGTTTTTCTTTCTTTACATGTTTTACCGATGCTTTCATCTGTTAATAATTTTTTATTAGGTTAGATGGTATATCCATGCCTTATTATCATCCCTGTAGGTGCATGAAGTGCATGGATATTTCATGTTTTACTTTTTTATTCAATAAATTAAATTTTCAGTTTTCCCATCAATGATTGCAGCAGGGTTGGTTCTTCTGTATTGGTTTGTAATACTTCTGTGATTTGTTCGAACCGCGTAGGCTTGTGAAGCTTACCTAGTGTGTTGAGATAGGGGAGTTGAACGCCATCCTGGTAAATTTCAAATCGAATATTTCGATCACGGAAACTTTTCAATGGTTGGCCTAATCTCAAAACACCCATTTCACGACTTCGCTTTACACGCTCCATATCAATCTCAATGGGTATCAACTCTTCACCCGTACTTGCCTGGTGCAGTACCCTTCCATCAGGCCCGCAAACAATAGAGCGGCCTGTTCCGCCATCACCAAGCCCATTGATATCGAAGATAAAGCATTGATTAATCGCAGCGGTTGATTGTACGATAGCTAATTCAATATCCCGGTCGATGGTTGCCGTAAGGGTAGGGTGTAAAATCACTTCGACTCCATTCACGGCAAGGGTACGTGATGTTTCCGGAAACCACATGTCGTAGCAAATGGTCAATCCAAATTTTCCAATTTTGGGTACATCCCAGATCAAAAACTCATTTCCACCATTTACGCCAACTTCGTAAGGATAGAATGGAAACATTTTATTGTATCTTCCTACCACTTCTCCCTGCGGATTAATTACCGTGGCGGTATTATAAATCTTATCTTCTTTTTTTTGAAACATGGTTCCCGGGATCAACCAGATGCCATGTCTTTTAGCTACTTCACAAAAGTCCTTTTCTACATCGTTTGGAAATTCCATAGCATGGTAGGTGAGTGGCCCAAAAGGACAAAGCTCACTGAACATAACCATTTGTACCCAAGGATATACAGACATCATTACTTCTATCTTATGCTTCATCACAGGCACGTTGCTATGACTTGCTGAAACATGCATCTGAACTCCTGCTATCGAGAACGGTGTCATACTTTTAGTTTGAAATTTTTAATAGCTCCTCTTCAATGATGTCAAGACCTTTATTCAACAGGTCATCTGAAATCACCAGCGGACTCAGTATTCTAATTACATTTTTATAAGTGCCTGCACTTAATAATATAAGACCTCGCTTTAGGCAGGCTGCCGTCAGCTTGGTCACCGTATCCTCATCGGGTTGAGATGGATCATTGTTTTTCACAAACTCAACGGCCTGCATCGCACCTAATCCACGAACATCACCAATAGCAGGGCACAATTCTTTCAGTTTGTGAAATCGCATCCTTACAATCTCACTTACTTCTATCGCTCGCCGGTTGAGATTTATTTCTTCCATGTATTTTATGGTGGCAATCGAAGCCGCGCAGCACACAGGATTGCCCAGGTACGTGCCGCCAATGCTCCCGATCGCAGCTGCGTCCATAACTTCCTGTTTGCCAATAACAGCGCCAATCGGCATTCCAGACCCCATCGACTTGGCCCACGTTGAGATATCGGGAGTTACCCCGAAATGTTCATAGGCTCCCCACTTTCCGGTTCTGCAAAAACCGCTCTGCACTTCGTCAAAGATCAACAGGACACCATGCTGATCGCAAAATTCGCGCAAGCCTTCAATGTATTTCTTTGGTGCAACATTAAATCCGCCTTCACCCTGTACCAACTCTATAATAATAGCAGCAATATTTTTAGGATCAACGATGGCATGCGTTGCATCATCCAACCGTCTCAATTCCCGTTCGGCAAAGTCATCTTCACTTATTCCTTGTCCATCGTGATAGTAATTGGGAAAGGGGATACGATAAACTTCAGGGGCAAAAGGCCCGCAGTTTACTTTATAATTTATTTTTGAAGTAAGGGTCATAGCCATCATGGATCTGCCGTGAAATGCCTCGCTATAACAAATAATGGCAGATCGTTTGGTAGCTTGTCTTGCAATTTTGATGGCATTCTCAACGGATTCGGCCCCGGTGTTGGTCAGCATCACTTTGGTTTTCTTGCCATGTGGAAAAAGGCTCACCAGCTTTTCGCTTAGTTCCAGGTAGGGCTCATAGGTAGAAATGTTAAATCCCGCATGAATCAGTTTTGCTGCCTGATCCTGTATGGCTTTTACTACAGGAGCAGGGCAATGCCCGGCATTCACTACGCCTATTCCTCCACCAAAATCAATAAGTTCATTGCCATTGGCATCCCTGATGATTCCGTCTTTTGCGCTGATGGCGGAAGAGGGCACAAATACACTTACACCATTAGCGACTACCGCTTTCCTTCTTGCGATTAATGCCTCCGTCTTGTCAAAATTCAATGTGTTAGCTTTATTTTCTTTGGTTGCATGCTCCATGATTCTCTTTACTTATTTTTCGAAATAAATTAATTCTTACCGTCACGATTTTCTATCAATGGATTTAAAATTTTTTTACCATACCAAATGGCAGTGATAAATATAATGCCTTCCGGAATCTAAATACCAACTTCTGAGGTAGGGTTGACTTAATTTATCACCTAATAGAAGTAACAATTGATCTAATAAGGTGTCTGGTGCGTTATAAAAATCAATATTCCCTAATATACCACATTTTCTTCCAAAAACCCATTTTTAAAGCAATTTGGCCATTTTAGCTGTACATCAGGTTATCAGCCAATCATTCCAGTTTATAGCTATCGAGCTAATAATAGCCAGCACCCATAGCATGACGATCATTTTATGCACCCATTCCTGACCAACTCTTTTTAACGCTACAAATGAGAGGGAAAGGACGATTATCAATTGTAGTACTATTCCTTCATACCCTTTGTTTGCCAGGGTGAAGTTTTCAATGGCAGAAAGAATAGCGGAGCTGATGATTGCAAGAAAAAACTTTCTATAATGAGAAAAGTAAAATTCTTTATAGTTGACAACAACCTCTTCATGATTGAAAAGAGGAAAAAGCAGTCGGGCCAAAATGAAAAGATTGATTGGATACAGACTGATGAACAAAAATGTTGGCAGACGCCACACCTCGTAGAGGCGAAGAGCATAAATATTCCACCACTCCTGTATGTGCAGAAAAGAAATAATGTTCATCCATAAAAGATGCGGCCAGTAGATTTTGATCCGTTCCCATTGATGGATGAGATCCGCAAATCCCGTTACAATCTGGGCGATACGCAAGACCTAAGATGATGGAAATGAGTACAGTTACGTATTCGAAGAGACTAAGCATGCAGGATACAATACTACCTATTTAAATTGATTCTAAATTGGATAATATTCGGTTGAAAGTTCAATCTAGTTAAACAGAATTTTTATGCTTACCTGAGTATCATTAAACTGCCCAAAATAATCCCCCCAACCGCAAAAATTAGTTTGAAATAATGCATTCCAAATGTAGATTTGTGCACTCCGTATAAAATCGGACACCTAAACGAATCATGATGACGCACCCAATCTCTGGTTTATTTAAGAATCTCGCCGTAGCCTTCTTTATAGTTTTAAGTTTTACGTCTCTTGCCCAGGAAATATCTTCAGATCCGGCAGTTGTTGCTGAAGGAGGAACACTCTTTGATGCCAACTGCAAATCTTGCCACAGAGTTAAGCAGAAACTGATTGGCCCTGCGCTGGCCGGTGTACAGGACCGTGCACCTTCCATGGACTGGATTATTAATTTCGTCCGCAATTCTTCGAAAGTAATTGCTAGTGGAGACGAATACGCTAACAAGATATATGAGGAGAATGGGAGGACGCTGATGACAGCTTTCACCTCGTTCAGCGATGATCAAATCATGGCCATCATGGCCTATGTAAAAGCGGAAGCGGATAAACCGGAGGAAGTTCCGGTAGCGGCTGCCGGTGGCGATGGTTCTGGTCAACCTTCACTGCCGACTGCCTATCTGAATGCCATACTAATTGGTATGGTTATTATTTTGGTCTTACTTCTGGTCATACTGGGACTTATTATTAATGCACTAAAGCGCTACCTCGATCAAAAGGATCTTAATGAAGAAGATAAAGAAGTTGTTCATTCACCATTTACTCTGGGTACCATCGTACAAAGCCCGGGATTTATATTCCTTGTAGTCTTTCTGGTGTCAGCGATATCCTTTAAAACAATTATTGACGGTCTTTTCTCAATTGGTGTACAGCAAGGCTATGAGCCAAAGCAGCCTATTGCCTTTTCGCACAAAGTGCATGCCGGGCAATATGAAATTGAATGTAAATACTGCCACACCGGTGCAATGAAAGGCCGCAGTGCCAATATTCCCTCACCCAATATTTGTATGAATTGTCATACACAGATTAGAAAAGGTACCATTACAGGTGAAACTGAAATTGCAAAGATCGTTGCCGCTGTTGAGAACAATAAACCGATTGAGTGGGTAAGGATTCACAACTTGCCCGACTTGGCATACTTCAATCATGCGCAACACGTGAATGTAGGAGGAATTGAGTGCCAGACCTGCCATGGCCCAATAGAGGAAATGGATGTGGTAAAACAATATTCACTTTTAACGATGGGCTGGTGTATAGATTGTCATCGGAAAACCAATGTCAACACAAAAGGTAATGCCTATTATGATAACCTGTTGGAACTTCACGATAAAAAGGCAATGAAAGTGGAGGATATAGGAGGTTTGGAGTGTGCAAAATGTCACTATTAATATAGATTCAATTCGATTTTGGACTTAGAAAAAGTATGAACATTACAAAAAAGACATACTGGAAGGGCATTCAACAGTTAAAAAACGACCCTGCATTTGTAAAACACGCAGATAAAGAGTTCGTAGACCTTGGCGTTGAAGAAGATCCCCGCCATACCCGCAGGGACTTTCTTAAAATGATGGGATTCAGTGTAGCCGCAGCATCCCTGGCCGCATGTGAAGCCCCTGTGAGAAAGGCAATACCTTATGTAAATAAGCCGGTCGATGTAGATCCAAGTATTCCAAATTATTACGCGTCAACATTCTCCAACGGTGGTGATTATTGCAGTATTGTAGTAAAGACCCGAGAAGGGAGGCCAATAAAAATAGAAGGTAACACACTATCAAAAATAACTGCAGGTGGAACAAATGCACAGGTAGAGGCATCGGTGCTTTCCCTTTATGACAACTACCGTCTTCGTGGACCGAAAATCGCTAATGAAAATGCAACTTGGGAAGATGTTGACACCCAGATTGCAGCCAAACTAAATGAAGTATCTGCAGCAGGAGGTCAAATCAGAATTATTAGCAATTCAATATTAAGCCCGAGCACTAAGGCAACCATTGCAAGGTTTAAGGCTAAGTATCCAACTACAGAACATATTCAATATGATCAGGTATCATATTTTGGTATGCTGAAAGCCAACGAGGCAAGCTTCGGTAGCGCGATGATTCCCTCGTATGATCTCTCAAAATCTAAATTGATCGTCAGTATAGGTGCCGACTTTCTTGGAACTTGGTTATCTCCCATAGAATTTGCAAAACAGTATAGCCAGAATAGAAAGATTGATGAGAAAAACAGTAATATGTCTCGTCACTATCAGTTTGAATCCAATCTTACTCTAACGGGTGCCAATGCAGACTATCGCACGATGGTTCGTCCTTCTCAGCACGGATTAGTAGTGGCTCAACTGTATAATCTTATAGCCGGTAAAGCCGGCAACACGTCAGTTTCAGCCGGAATTGATAAAGTGGCAAACCTTGAAAAGGCAGCTGAAGAGTTGTGGGCCAACCGGGGAAATTCGCTGGTAGTCAGTGGTAGTAATGATAAAGATGTTCAGATACTGGTGAATGGAATCAATGCAATGCTTGGAAATTATGGAAGCACTATTCTGGCTTCAAATGCAGTAAATTATCGTCAGGGTAATGATGAAGCTATGGCTTCATTTATTGCCGATGTGGAAGCTAATAAAATAGGTGCGGTTATATTTTATAATTGCAACCCGGTATACGATCACCCGATGGGGGAGAAGCTGGGAGCCTCGATTAAAAATATAGGACTTACCATTTCAACATCATCTACGGAAGATGAAACGTCATCCGGTGTGAATTTTAAAACACCCGATCATCATTACCTGGAATCGTGGAATGACTTTGAGCCTAAGTCAAATTCTTACAGCCTCTCACAACCGGCCATTACACCTTTGTTTAAATCCAGACAAGCTCAGGAAAGCCTATTGATATGGGCGGGAGAACAAACCGACTACTTTACTTTTGTAAAGGAGAACTGGCGAAATTGGTTTTATGCAAAGGCAGAAAATGGAATGGATTTCCAATCCTTCTGGGACAAGTGTTTGTATGATGGGGTGCTTGATATCAGTGCGGGTGAATCAACCAGCTTGTCATTTGCAGGTGATGTAAATGCAGCTTCCTCATCCATCAGTAGCAACTACAACGCCAGCAACACAGGATTTGAACTGGCGCTTTATGAAAGTTATGCATTAGGGAACGGTTCACAAGCCAACAATCCATTGTTGCAGGAGTTACCCGATCCAATAACAAAAGCTGTATGGGATCATTATGCTACCATTTCACAAAAGGATGCGGCAGAGTTAGGCGTTGATAATGATGCTGAGGGCAGAACTCAGTACATTAATATAAGCGCAGGTGGTTTGACAATTAAACTTCCTGCCTTGGTTCAACCGGGTCAGGCACCAGGAACCATTGGAATAGCGATTGGTTACGGAAGAACAAAAGTTGGAAAGGTTGCAGAGAATCTTGGTGTGAATGTTTACCCATTAGCAAAACTGATCAATGGATCTTTGAATTTTGATGTTACCAGCGGTGTGACCGTAGCAAAGACCGATGAAGCACATCAGATTGCCCAGACACAGATACACCAAACCTATATGGGGCGTGGTTCTGTTATTCAGGAATCTGTATTAAGTGAATTCAAGAATAATCCTGAAGCAGGTCGTGAGTTTCCCAAGGTTACCAAATGGGAAGAGAAAGTAGCTCCTGGCACAGTGTCATTGTGGAAGGGTCACGACTATAACAATCACCATTGGGGTATGGCCATTGACCTGAACTCTTGTACTGGTTGTGGAGCTTGTATTGTAGCCTGCAACGTGGAGAACAACATAGCTATGGTTGGTAAGCAAGAAGTGATTAACAGGAGAGAGATGCATTGGTTGCGCATCGACCGATACTATAGCAGTAATGCTACCGATATATCAGACTATGCAGCGTTGGAGAAAGCTTCAGAAAATCCTGAAGTAGTATTTCAGCCCATGCTGTGTCAACATTGCAACAACGCTCCTTGTGAAACGGTTTGTCCGGTTGCCGCCACTACGCACAGCACCGAAGGGCTAAACCAAATGACCTACAACCGCTGTATCGGTACAAGATATTGTGCCAACAACTGTCCTTATAAAGTAAGAAGATTCAATTGGTTCAAATATCATGACAATCAGCAATTCTATGAAGTGAATCCTTCCATGAATACTGACCTGGGCCGAATGGTACTGAATCCTGATGTAACCGTTCGTTCCCGCGGGGTTATGGAAAAATGCTCGTTCTGTGTCCAACGAATTCAGGCAGGCAAACTGACAGCTAAAAAAGAAAAACGCAAGTTGAAGGATGGTGAAATCATAACGGCATGCCAGTCATCTTGTACATCAGGCGCGATTACCTTTGGTGACATGAACGATCCGGATAGCCGGATTACAAAGCTCCTGCAGATAACGAGAGATGAGAAAAGGCCAAACAGCCCGGATAAGCAAATTGGCAACCCCAGGGCTTACACCGTGCTTGAGGATATTGGCGTGAAACCAAATATTTTCTACCTGACAAAGATAAAGAACAAAGATATAACGAACGCATAGCTAATAAACGGATAACGACTTTATGCAAGTAAGCTCAACACTACGCGAATCTCTTATAACCGGTGGCAAAACAGTAGGTGACGTATCGGAAGATATCAGCCGTCAGGTTGAGGGAAAACCCACCCAATTGTGGTGGATGGCTTTTAGCGTTTCCTTGGCGCTTTTAGGGTTTGGTGTGTACTGCATGAGTATCACCCTATGGAACGGAATCGGGATGTGGGGACTGAATAAAACGGTAGGTTGGGCCTGGGACATCACTAACTTCGTATGGTGGGTTGGTATCGGTCACGCTGGTACTTTGATTTCTGCGATCTTGTTATTGTTTCGCCAAAAGTGGAGGATGTCTATTAACCGTGCTGCTGAAGCCATGACGATTTTTGCTGTGATCTGTGCCGCTAGCTTCCCGCTGATTCACATGGGGCGGTTGTGGCTGGGTTTTTATTGGGCGCTTCCATTGCCGAATACTTTTGGTTCTTTATGGGTAAACTTCAACTCACCACTCTTGTGGGATGTGTTTGCCATCTCTACCTACTTTATTGTTTCTTTGGTATTTTGGTACATGGGGCTTATTCCTGACTTTGCCGTGATTCGCGACAGGGCCGTGCGTATGGGCAATAAAACCCGTGCAACAATTTACAATGCGATGAGTTTTGGCTGGTCGGGTGGTGCTAAAACCTGGATGCGCTACGAATCGGTGGCATTGATTTTAGCGGGCCTTTCCACACCGCTTGTGCTCTCTGTACATACTATTGTATCTATGGACTTTGCCACCTCGGTAATTCCCGGATGGCACACTACGATTTTCCCTCCCTACTTTGTGGCCGGGGCTATCTTCTCGGGGTTTGCCATGGTGTTGACATTGCTCCTGGTGACCCGGAAAGTATTTAAACTTGAAGATTACATCACGGTATACCACGTTGAATTGATGAATATCATTATTATCGTAACGGGGTCCATTGTGGGTATCGCTTATATCACTGAGTTTTTTATAGCGTGGTATGGGCAAGTACCGGCTGAACAGTACGCGTTCATCAACCGGGCCTTCGGACCTTATTGGTGGGCCTACTGGTCCATGATGACCTGCAACGTGATTTCCCCTCAGCTTTTCTGGATCAAGAAAATTCGCACCAGCCTCGTGGCTACCTTTGTGTTGTCCATTATTGTGAACATTGGGATGTGGTTTGAGCGCTTTGTGATCATCGTTACCTCACTGCATCGGGATTATCTACCGTCAAGCTGGTCAATGTTCTACCCAACCTTGTACGATTTGGGTGAATATATTTTAACATTTGGATTTTTCTTCTCCGCCTTCCTGTTGTTTGCTAAATTCTTCCCGGTGATCAACATGGCAGAGGTAAAAAGCATTATAAAATCATCATCAGAAAAAAAGCATTAATCGACCATGGAAAGCAATAAGAATTTTGTGTTAGGTGTGTTTGGTGATGAAGATGTACTTCTTCATGCAGTTGAGAAGGTAAGGGACAAGGGAGTAAAAATTCATGAGGTCTATTCTCCATTTCCTGTTCATGGATTGGATGAAGCATTGGGATACAAGAAGACAAGACTTCCCATTGCGGCCTTTATGTTTGGACTGACCGGTACAGGGTTGGCACTGCTTATGCAGATTTGGATGTTGGGATATGACTGGCCAATGATTATCGGAGGAAAAAACTTTGCATCCCTTCCGCCTTTTATACCGGTTACGTTTGAGCTTACCGTGCTGTTGTCAGCCTTGGGCATGGTAGCTACTTTTTTGATCGTAAGTGATATGAAACCATATAAGTGGCCACAGCAATTTGACCTTCGCAGTACAGACGATAAGCACATCATGGCTATCGATCTGGCAAACAATAAACTGGGTAAAGATGCCATTGGCTCGATATTGAAGGAAAGCGGAGCACAAGAAGTTAACGACAAGAATTTTTAAATGCAGATGCGGAATATGCAACTACTAAAAACAATTTTAATCGGAGCGGGTGGGGCACTGTTGCTTGTGGGATGTAAAGCAAGCGGTGACAATCCTGGTCTGGAGTATGCACCCAACATGTACCATTCGGTAGCCTACGAGCCGCTGACACAAGTAACCGATGAGGATGCGGGCGCTTGGGTCAATTCACTGGATAATGGCAGGGGTGAATACTTTAATTCAAATAAGTATAATCCGCATCGGATGAACATGCGGGAACCAGCACCAAACACAGTAAAAAGAAACCCGCTCGGATGGTTGCCTTATCGGTTTGGTAAAGATGATTTATTGATTGCCGCTGAAGTTAAAAGTCCATTGGATTCAAATGCCTCCATTCTAACCGATGGAAAAGTGCTCTATGAGGTGTATTGTACTCATTGTCACGGCTCCAAGGGGTTGGGTGACGGAAAAGTAGCCACCGGAGTAACCGTGGATGGCGTAGAGAAAGGTTTGGTTGGCGGTGTTGCTAATCTTTCGGGTGAGGCTTATTTGAATATTACGGAAGGTCATATAGTTCATGTAATCACGTGGGGCAAAGGACTTATGCAGGCGCATGGATCGCAGGTTAGTCCTGAGGATCGCTGGAAGATTGCCCGGTATGTGAAAACACTTCAACAGAAATAATTAAGGATTTCAACATTTTCAAAAAAGATAAATGATAGCCGAAGAGAAATACGAATTCAGCCCTGAAGCCAAGAAGAAAATTATTATCATTGGTATCGTGGGAATTGTGTTGTTCATTCTGGGCATTTTCCTGGCCATGAATAGTGGTGGCCATGGTGAAGAGCATGCATCCGCTGCGGTTAATTCCAGGTTGGTAGCCAGTGCTGAGCAGGTGGCCGCCGGTGAGGGTACACACGAAGCGGCAGAAGAGCATCATGGTAGTCCCGTATGGCTAAAACGGGTATACACCTCATTATGGCAAAACAATGTCTTCTTTACCGGTTTGGGTATTATAGGATTGTTTTTCGTAGCAATACAATACGCAGCTCAGGCAGGATGGTCCGCTCCCATCAAGCGAATTCCTTTGGCTATGAGTCATTGGATTCCAATATCAGGTATTTTAATGCTGGTATTGTGGTTTGTAGTAAAAGCTGATGTTTTTCATTGGACCCATCACGACCTCTATGTGGTGGGTGGAGCATCGTATGATAAAATAATTGATGGTAAGAGTGGCTACTTTTTTTGGCCTATGGAGAGCGGGGGGTTCCCGTTGTTTTTTGTGTTAAGAATGGTTGCCTTCTTTGGGTTATGGTATCTGTTTTTTATTTGGATAAAGAAGGAAATGTTGGCCGAAGATATTAATGGGGGTAATGCACATTGGTCTAAAGCCCGTTCACTGTCTGCCATATTTCTTATCATTTTTGCAGTGAGTTCATCCATTGCAGCCTGGGATTGGGTTATGAGTATTGATACCCACTGGTTTAGTACCATGATGGGATGGTATGTATTTGCAAGTTGGTGGGTTACGGGTCTTGCATTCATCACCCTGGTAGTGACCTATCTTAAAGAAGAGGGTTTATTGAAAATGGTCAATGCCAACCACCTGCATGATCTGGGCAAGTTTGTATTTGCATTCAGCATCTTTTGGACCTATATCTGGTTCAGTCAATTCCTTTTGATTTATTATGCCCACATTCCTGAAGAGACCGTATATTTTGTTACCAGGATAAATAATAGTCCTTACAGTTGGATATTTTATACTAACCTGATCCTAAACTTTGTCCTGCCATTCTTGTTATTGATGACAAGGGATGCGAAACGACATATGTCAATGCTAAAAGTGGTTTGTCCGATAGTCATTGTGGGTCATTGGTTCGATTTCTTTAATATGGTAACGCCAGGCGTGATGCAACAAAACGGAAGTCTTGGATTTATAGAAATCGGGTTGGCGTTAGTGTTCTTTGCGGCTTTTTTGTTTGTAACACTGACCGCACTTTCCAAAGTGCCATTGGTAGCGAAAAATCATCCAATGATGGAAGAAAGTTTGAATCACCATATATAGGAGTAATGATTTGAAATTGAAATTTTTTAATAAAATAGTATGATGACGCTGATAATAGGTTTGGGTGTAATCCTGGTTCTGTTCATACTTTACCTGATATTCAGAATAGGTAATCTGGTGGGCCTGGTGAAAGGTGCTAAAGAAGAAGAAGAACATCGGGGAAACGACTTTCACGGTTTTCTCTTTTTATTTTTTGCCATTGCCGGACTGGCATCGTTTTTCTGGTACTCCTACACCCATTTCGATAGTTATGTTTTACCCGTAGCTTCAGAGCACGGAGCTGTTACCGATCACCTTTTTTGGATCACGATGGGAATCACCGTAGTTGCCTTTGCGCTGATCACGGTGGTGATGTTCTGGTTTACCTATAAGTACAGTTATAATGCCAACCGAAAGGCTGTGTTTTATCCGGACAGTCATAGATTGGAAATCATCTGGACGGTTATTCCCGCCATCGTTTTAGCGCTCCTCATTTTTAGGGGATTAAGAGTTTGGAATGATATCACAAGTCCAGCCTCCGAAGAGGCAGAAGTTGTTGAATTAATTGGACAGCAATTCGCATGGACAGCTCGCTATCCCGGTGTAAAGGATAACCAATTGGGTGACGTAAACTACAAACTTATCGATGCAGTGAATGAATTTGGTTTGGATCTTACCGATAAAAACACATATGATGACTTTAAATCCTTAGAGCTGCATCTGCCAAAAGGTAAAGAAGTGCACTTAAAGATCAGAGCGAAGGATGTGTTGCACAGCGTTTTTCTTCCTCACTTTCGTGTGAAGATGGATGCGGTACCGGGTATGTATACAAACTTTAAGTTTACACCCACTAAGTCAACTGAAGACATGCGCAATGAAACCGGCAACCCTAATTTCAATTATGAAATGGCTTGTACGGAGGTATGTGGCAAGGGTCACTTCTCCATGCGATTTCTTGTTGTGGTTGATGAGCCCGAAGATTTTGAAAAATGGAAGGCAGCACAGGAACCATGGCTGAAGCAGAATCCCGAATACCTAGTCAAAGTTCCGGCCTCGTTGAAAGAGGTAGCTATGATAAAGTCTGGCATTCCCATAGAAAGCGAGGCTGGCGCATCTGCAACATCAGTAACAGTTTCAATAAGTAATTAAATAGACATCTCATAGAATGGCAACAGTAGATTTACACACGCAGGCAGATGTTCATCACCATGACGATCATGATCATGAACACGATCATGGAAATTTCTGGACGAATTATGTTTTCTGCCAGGATCACAAGGTAATTGCTAAACAATTCCTGATCACGGGAATGTTTTGGGCGCTCATTGGAGGGGTTATGTCGGTGATTTTCCGATTGCAGTTAGGTTTCCCTGATGCAGATTTGGGATGGTTAAGGCCATTTCTCGGAGGCTGGATTACTCAGGAAGGAAAACTCGATACGGAGTTTTATCTGGCACTTGTAACTATGCATGGAACCATCATGGTGTTCTTTGTGCTCACCGCCGGCCTCAGTGGTACTTTTAGTAATTTTCTCATACCCCTTCAGGTAGGTGCGCGTGATATGGCATCCGGATTTATGAATATGTTGTCATACTGGTTCTTCTTTTTATCCAGTGTGATTATGTTTATTTCCATTTTCCTGTCAACCGGACCAGCCAGTGGAGGATGGACAGTATATCCACCGTTGAGCGCCTTGCCTCAAGCCATGTCAGGATCAGGACTGGGGATGACGCTATGGCTTGTAGCCATGGCATTATTTATTGTGAGTTCACTGCTGGGCGGGATCAACTATATCACCACCGTAATCAACATGCGAACAAAAGGTATGTCGTTTTCAAGACTGCCCCTTACGATTTGGGCGTTTTTCTTTACGGCAATCATTGGCGTACTTTCTTTCCCTGTTCTTTTTGCAGCGGCCCTTTTGTTGATATTTGATCGAAGTATGGGGACCAGCTTCTTTTTATCTGATATTTATATTAACGGAGAAGCATTACCTAATCAAGGTGGCAGTCCCATCCTTTTTCAACATCTTTTTTGGTTCCTGGGCCACCCTGAAGTTTATATCGTAATACTTCCTTCGTTGGGAATTACTTCCGAAATCATTGCCACCAACTCGCGCAAACCGATTTTCGGCTACAAGGCGATGGTCGGATCCATACTCTTCATTACCATACTTTCTTTTGTGGTGTGGGCTCACCACATGTTTGTCACGGGGATGAATCCATTCCTTGGATCAATATTCACATTGCTTACGTTGATTATCGCGGTGCCTTCGGCCGTTAAGATTTTTAACTATGTGACTACGCTCTGGAAAGGCAATCTGATATTTACACCCGCCATGTTGTTCTCTATTGGGTTGGTTTCATTCTTCCTTTCAGGAGGTATTACCGGTATATTCCTTGGTAACTCTGCGGTAGATATCCAACTTCATGATACCTATTTTGTAGTTGCTCACTTTCACCTGGTGATGGGAGCTGCTTCCTTCTTCGGTATGCTTGCAGGGGTTTATCATTGGTTCCCCAAAATGTTTGGCAGGATGATGGATGACAGGCTTGGGAAAATTCACTTCTGGTTTACATTCATTGGTGTATATCTCGTATTCTTCCCCATGCACTACATTGGTATTGCCGGATTCCCGCGCAGGTATTATTCATGGACAAACTTTGAAACATTCAATTCATTTACCGATTTGAACATGTTGGTAAGTGTAGCCGCTATTCTTACGCTGAGTGCTCAGTTTATTTTCCTTTTCAACTTTATCTACAGCATATTCAGAGGTAAGGCAGCATCACTCAATCCATGGAAATCTAATTCATTGGAGTGGACTACCCCACTTCACCCTAAGCACGGCAACTGGCCTGGTGAGATACCAACGGTTTATCGCTGGCCATATGATTATAGCAAGCCGGGCGCGAAAGATGATTATATCCCTCAGACCGTCCCTTATTCAGAAACTCCTGAATCCAATCTTCCCCATGAGAATGATCTCATTAAGCTGGAGATGGAAGACGGTGGAGCAATTGTGGTAGACGATAAGAAGCACTAATTAGGGGATATTCCTCGCACTTAATTGGACCACACAGCAGTCAAGGGATTTTATAGGTTATGCTTATCCACCCTGATTGCTGTTTATTTTTTAATACTTGCCGGAGGAATAGTTCGCAGTACGGGATCTGGCATGGGGTGCCCCGATTGGCCCACTTGTTTTGGTCAACTGGTACCGCCCACCGCTGTTGATCAGCTACCGGCTGATTACAAGCAAGTTTATTCATCCTATCGTCATGAAAAAAATGTAAAGTTTGCAAGGTATCTTACTTTCGCAGGGCTGCACGAAACTGCAAATCAACTGCTGAACGATGAATCAGTTCGTGAGGAGGCAGATTTTAACGCTACAAAGACCTGGGTTGAGTATATCAACAGGTTGATCGGCGTTGTTATCGGTTTGTTTATCATCGCATTGTGTTGGAGATCGCTTAGCTTAAGAAAAAGTCATCCTCGTATTTTTTACCTTTCTGTTCTAACGTTGATTGCAGTAGTTTTTCAAGGGTGGTTTGGGTCGATCGTTGTTTCAACAAACCTGACTACCTGGACGATTACGATTCATATGTTTATAGCCCTTTTTATAGTAGCCTTGCTTTTTTATCTGTTGAAACTTAGTAACAGTAATGACATGAACCCTATTACCGGACCAGCATCCCTGAAATGGATTTTGTTGGGTTGTATGTTTTTACTGTTGATCCAAACATTTCTGGGGACGGAGGTAAGGGGCGTTATAGACAGGTTGTCGTCAACCGTGATTCCACGCGGGCGATGGATAGAAGCGTCAGGCCTTCCATTTGTTGTTCACCGGTCTTTTTCCTGGTTGGTATTGGCATCACACCTCCTTTTACTATTCAAATTAAAGAAAACTACAGGGCCCAAAATTTTACCGACAACCTTAATAATTCTAATTTTGGTAACCATTTTGACGGGTACTGGAATGGCCTATTTTGGTATACCTGCCTACCTGCAACCCATCCATTTGGTCTTCGCAACGCTGACCTTTGGCCTTCAGTTGGCGATGTATTTTGATCTGAACAAAGACACTTCATTGGTGTTGAATAAGATAGTATGATTACAAGTCAGATACAACAAGTAAGTAAGGTCTCCTTTGTATTGGCAAGGGTGAAAGCGTTTTCTGAGCTGTTAAAGATCCGTCTTTCTTTATTGGTAGCCTTTTCCTGTGCTTTTGGTTATAGCCTGGCTGTACGCGGGGATGTTTATTGGCCATCGTTGCTCATGATTACCTTAGGTGGATTTCTTATGTCAGGGGCTTCAGTATCCATCAATCAGATTTTGGAAAAAGACCTTGATAAGTTGATGAACCGCACCATGAACAGACCCATACCCACGGGTCGTGTAAGTGTTAATGAAGCAACCGTTTTTTCGATTGTTTGTATAGCGTTTAGTATTTGGATTCTTTGGTCTTACACCAATCCATTTACCGTTTCGCTGTCTGTTCTTTCCATGGTGTTATATAGTTTTGTATATACACCATTGAAAAGGGTAGGCCCAATTGCCGTATTGGTAGGTGCTATACCGGGTGCCCTGCCGCCTATGTTGGGCTGGATCGCGGCCACGGGTCAGATTACCCATGAGGCACTTATTATTTTTGGCATACAATTTATTTGGCAGTTTCCTCACTTTTGGGCTATTGCCTGGGTAGCTGATGAAGATTACAGAAAGGCCGGTTTTAAATTGTTGCCATCCAGCGAAGGGAAGAATATAAATACCGCTGTTCAAATTATGGTTTATACCATGTTCCTGATACCCCTTGGGTTGTTGCCTGCATTCTTTGGAATTACCGGAATAAACTCAGCCGTAGTAGCAACGGTTTGTGGGGTAGCCTTTTTTGCGCAAACCTTTTCCCTGATGAAGACCGGCAGTCGTCAGTCTGCTTTGCGAATTATGTTTGGATCATTTTTGTACTTACCTATTGTTCAGATTGCTTATCTGTTGGATAAAATTAATTAGAGAATTATGACAACTGAATTTAAAATTGTAGAAGAGCCTAAGAAGCCATTGTCCATGCATCCAAAGAAATTTGCGATGTGGATATTTGTTGCTACGGTAGGTATGTTATTTGCTGCCTTGACATCAGCCTATATTGTAAGGCAGGCCGAGGGTAATTGGTTGTATTTTGATTTGCCGCCAATGCTAACCTGGACAACAGGAATTATTCTGGTCAGCAGCGTTACCATGCAATTGGCATATTGGTCCGCAAAAAATGACCTTTTGGAAAAGGTAAAATTGTGGGTGTCGGCTACTATGGCACTTGGTATTATTTTTTTGGCAGGTCAGGTGTTTGCATGGGGTCAGTTGGTAGCCCAAAATGTATATCTTGTGGGGAATCCATCGGGATCTTTTCTTTATATTTTAACAGGCCTCCATGGCCTCCATATCCTCAGCGCCATTATTTACCTTGCCATCGTAATGGTGTCCACTTTTCGCTTTAAAGTCCACTCCAGGAACCTTGCGCAGATAGAAATGTGCACAACTTATTGGCATTTTTTGGGTGGACTTTGGCTATATTTGTTCATCTTTCTAATATTGAATCGATAACCTAAAACTGACTATGGCACACACTTCAGCCACTACGGTAGCACCTGGAAGAAGCGTTTGGGATGGAGGAGTTTCACCGATGGGCGTTAGCTATGGAAAACTAATGATGTGGTTTTTCCTGCTGTCTGATGCATTCACATTTTCCGGTCTACTGATTACCTACGGCCTTATTCGGTCGGCTCATCCTGGCTATACGGGAGAAGTGGAGGCATTTACCTTTTCGACTGAATATTGGCCGGTTCCTGAAAAGGTCTTTGAGGCAGTTCCATTTTTACATGGGGTGGAGTTACCCCTTGTTTTTGTGGGTATCATGACTTTTATCCTCATTATGAGCAGTGTTACGATGGTGTTGGCCGTAGAGGCAGGTCATCGTATGGACAGAAAATCGGTTGAAAAATGGATGCTGTGGACAATTCTTGGAGGTATTACTTTCCTTGCTTGCCAGGCATGGGAATGGACTCATTTTATAGTTGGCACGGATACGCCTACTTTGGTTAAAGACTATGTTAATGGTCAATGGGTTACAAAAGAAGTCTTTGGAGCAACACTTAGAATTAACCAATATGGGCCTTCCGATTTTGCGGGCTTTTTCTTTTTCATCACCGGGTTCCACGGGTTCCACGTATTCAGTGGTGTGCTTTTAAATTTTCTGATTTATTACAATACAGTTACCGGTGTATATGAACGGAGAGGACATTATGAAATGGTGGAGAAGGTTGGATTGTACTGGCACTTTGTTGATTTGGTCTGGGTATTTGTATTTACCTTCTTCTATCTTGTTTAACTAATCTTAACCTGTAAACGATGGCTAATCACGCTCACGAACCTCAAATAACTGTTCTTCCTCCCGACAAAGAGAAAATCAAAAAATTGTGGACCGTTGCCGGAATTCTGGGTGCCGTAACTGCACTTGAATTCGTAATCGCATTTACTATGGGACATGGATCCCTGAAAACCGCAATATTTGTTGGACTTACTATTGTAAAAGCCGCCTATATCGTGGGTGAATTTATGCACCTTCGCTATGAAGTAAAAGTATTGCTCTGGGCTATCCTTATCCCCATGATATTTGTTGTGTGGATGCTGGTAGCCTTTGTTTATGAGGGAATGAAATTTTCTGAAATTAACTTTTTATAATTTTCAAAACGCATAGGAGAAGGCTAAAGTGTAAACTTTAGCCTTCTTTTTTTGTTAGTCATTCAGTATGATCAAAAAAGGCCTTCTATTACTAATTGCACTACTATTGCCGGTAACGATTTTTTTGTTTCTTCATTTTTTTGGCCAGAATAAATTTGAGATCCCCATTTATCATCAACTTACGCATAGTGAAATTCCGTCGGACTGTCCAATCGAATATCAATTTCCATACGTAGTTCGGTCCGGGCAAATTCCAATTCGGGGAACTACAGTTGTTTTTTTTTCCAACGGTCTGTCAGCCGATGAATTAAAGGAGTCAAGCTTTCAATTGAGTAGACTGTCCAATGAACTAAAAAAATCATTTTCTGTATTGAACATCAATAGGGTAAAAACGAAAGAATCAGACCAAATCGGTGAGGTAATTTTAATGGACAGTCTTAGCTATGAAACCGAGCGCAGGTGCATATTCTTAGCGGAGTCAAATCGTATTGTACTAACGGACTCAGTCAGGCAAATTCGTGGATACTATGCCGAAGCATCCCTTAAAGAAGTCGATCGGCTTATACTGGAATGTAAAATTCTATTCAACGAATATTGATTTATGGAATCGAGCAAAGAACCCTATCGGAAACTGATTATTTTTCTTTCCATCATAATTCCGATTGCAGTGGCTTTGCTTTTTCGAGTCAAGATTGATGGATATGACTTCACATTTCTTCCGCCGATATATGCAACCATTAATGGAATTACCGCTATTCTTCTGGTACTGGCGGTTTGGGCTATTATGAATAAGCGGAGGAAACTGCATGAGACGCTCATGAAGGTCTGCCTGGGGTTTTCTGCATCTTTCCTCGTGATGTATATAGCCTATCATGTTACGTCTGAGTCTACCGCCTTTGGGGGAACGGGGTGGACAAACTATTTGTATTTTTTTGTTCTTATTACACACATTTTACTCTCTGTTATTGTTATTCCATTAGTCCTATTTACTCTCAGCCGGGCGCTTTCTGGTAATTTTGAAAAACATAAGGCATTGGCTAAATTTACATTCCCGGTCTGGTTATATGTGGCTGTAACCGGCGTGGTTGTTTACCTGATGATCAGTCCTTACTATTAAGGTTTATAAAATGAAGGCTTCAATTATTTCACTTTTCTTTCTTATGATTACTGCCGGTGAGTCTTTGGCACAATGCGCAATGTGCCGTGCTACGCTGGAGAATAATCTTAGCAATGGAAACCCCGGAATAGCCGCGGGGATCAATTTTGGAATCATGTACTTATTCTCCGCTCCGTACCTGGCCGTGGGTGTGGTTGCTTATTTCTGGTATAGAGCCAGCAGAACCAATGCAAGAAAAGAGTTGGAAAAACGCACTTTCCTCCGGTAAGTGTCCCCGTTGCAGAAAGGGCGACATTTTTAAGACTTCCATGCTGGACATAACCGGCTTTTGGAAGATGAATGCCCATTGTACGAATTGTGGTGTTTCATTTGAGCCTGAACCTGGATTTTATTTTGGAGCCATGTTCGTAAGCTATGCGCTAAGTGTTGTTCTGTTTGCCGTGATTGGAATTGCACTTTATGTTGTGGCGAATCCGGCTGATTGGGTTTACATCACTTCAATAGCAGCAGGGGCTGTTTTATTTACCCCGTTTTCATTTCGCTATTCGCGTATTCTCTTTCTCTATTTTTTTGGAGGTATTCACTACAACCCTACCTTGAAATAGCTATTTTTTACCGTTTTCGTTAATTTGATCGAATATCGTTAATTCATGAGTTACCGAATATCGTTGTTCTGCTTTCTTTTAGGGCTGGCGCTCATTGCCAGTGCCGTTCTGGTTGATAAATCATCCGGAAAAAATGACGATGCAAAGATTGCTGAGATAGCTTACAACCTCAGTAAAAAAATTCATCAGTTGGAGCAGGAAGCAACTAGTTTGTCTGCCGGTGATTCAATGGCCTGGCTAAAGACCAGTTATTCTTTTTTTTTGATGGACAGCGTAAATGTACTGCGCTGGACTACCAATTATTTCTTGCCCGATATTCGTGCCGTTCAAGATGACTTCACCCTGAGGCTACTTCAGTGGCCCCGGGGGATTTTTCTTTTAAGAAAATGGAAATTGGGTGATTCAAATTTCTTGTTAGGCGTTTTGCCATTACAAGATCGCTATAAGATTAACAACCGATACTTGGTTTCTAGCTGGAATGAAGAAATATTCCCTATCCAGGAAGTAAGCATAAGTGAAGAGCCTGGAAATGGATATCCCTTTATATGGGAAGGTAAATTACTGTTTAGTTTACAGATAACTAATGCCCTAACAACTACTGAAAAGCCCTGGTATGTTTTTGTGCTGGTAACCTTGGGAATTATTTTTCTTTTTACCGGATTTTCATTTATGGCCAGGAAACTTCACTGCCAATCTCAATTTGGATGGACATTCCTATTCATGATCCTATTTTTTATTGGAGGTCGTATTCTTATGTTGAGTTTGTTTTCTTCTCCTGAGACAGAGCTTTTCAATCCAATTTATTTTGCATCATCCAGTTATAACAGATCGATGGGAGATCTTCTGCTGAATTCAATTGCCGTATTAATTCCGGTTGGGTACATTTTTTTTAATTACCGCAAATTAAAGTGTATCCAATGGCTTTATAATTCAAGCGACATTCTTCGCAATCTGCTGGCTATTGTTTTCATGCTACTTTCTTTTTTTACTTTCTTGTTTCCCTTCCTTTTTTTTGAAACCATTTATCATAACTCAACGATTTCATTGGATATCGCTCATACCCTTCATGTGGATTGGATACGACTATTCTCTTATTTAGCTATAATCCTGGGTTGTGTGAGCGGATTTATGCTTACTCACGTTTTCTTTAAGATGGCTCAATTGCTTCAGGGTAAGGGATTGATACCTTTTTTCATGCACCTGATTTTGGCAACTATTCTATTCTTTATACTTTCTCAACTATTGGAAAGAGATTACCGGATTACGCTTGTCGTGTTTATTTTTTATTTGATCGTCATTAAATTTTTGAAACTTTCAAAAAATCTTTTCCGGACCAATTATGCCACTTTTTTGTATATTTTTATTGCCATTATCGCATTCGCCTTACAAGGATCCATCTCGATTCGAAAATTTGTAATTGAGGATAAGATCAATTCTCAATTTCGATTTGCAAACTCTTTCTTAATTGATAGGGACTTTCTTGCCGAATATTTGCTGGGAGAAAGTGTACAACGAATTTCCGCTGATCCCTTTATTCAAACGCGATTGGGCAGCCCTTTTTTAAGCAAAACCTCAGTCAGACAAAAGGTGAAGCAGGTATACCTGAATTCTTATTTTGACCGTTATGACATTACAATTCATTTGTTTAATTCTGCCGGCACTTCTTTTGATAATTCCACGAGCCTTGAATTCACACAATTCATTTCCGGTTTTCAGCAAGATGCAATCAAAACGGGGTATGAGGGTGTTTTCTTCCTTAAGAAACTAAGACCTGAATCAACCAAAGGCTACCTGGCGGTCATTCCGGTTAGCCGGTTTGGTGTTGCTACCGGGTACGTGGTGCTTGGCTTAACGTTGAAACGGATAATTCCGAGAAATGTATTTCCGGAATTGCTTCTTGACGATCGGTTTACGCAATACTTTAAAAACAGGGATTTTAGCTATGTGTTTTTTACCTCCGGCATGGTCTCAAGCAGCTTTGGTGATTTTAACTATGAGCGCGACTTTCCGGTTACTTTATTGAAAGAACCAGACTTGTTTGATCAGGGTATAGCGCATGAGAACTTCATTCACGTGGGGGTTACGGATGAATCGGGTAATGTTACGGTAGTTTCTTCCCGTGATTATTCTCTGTTGAGTGTAGCAACTAATTTTTCATTTCTCTTTACCATTGGGTTGAACCTGGTGTTGCTTGCATTATTATTGTATGGAGCAGCAACGCTATTCAATCGAAGTCAGCTAAATTATTCCGCACGCATTCAATTGTATGTCTACCTTGCTTTTGTACTCCCTTTATTTCTGGTGAGCTTTACTACGTTAGGCTTAATCAGCAAATCAGCGGAGAATCAAATCAAAGAAGAGTATTTGGATAAGTCTAAACTATTAGGTGAACGAATAGCCCCTTTGGTTGATACGTTGCTGACTGCGCTACCCGGAGCATCGGGTGATTTGGATAATGCGGTAATTGAGCTCGCCAGATTAGCCAATGCGGACGTCACTTTATTTTCACCGAACGGAAAGTTGATAACTTCCAGCCAACCGCTAATCTATGAAGACAGAATTTTATCATCCTTGATGAACCGTGAGGCTTTTGAGCGAATTACCTATCAGCGGGAGCAGTCTTTTGTCAATAGCGAACACATCGGGTCACTTACGTACAATAGCTCATACTTTGCACTTAAATCACCAGCTACCGGTAAGCTTATCGGCATTTTAAGTCTCCCATTTTTTGAATCCGCTTATTCACTTGAAAAAACACAAATTAATGCTGTGTCAACGATCATTACTATTTTTTGCGTTGTGTTTATACTGTTTTCTGTGTTGTCCTACTTTGCGGTTCGGTGGCTTACTTTTCCGTTGCAATTCATAACCAGGACACTGCGAAGAACGACGTTCACTGGATCCAATAGCCCCTTGGTTTGGAAATCCAACGATGAAATTGGATTGATGGTAAATGAATACAACAAAATGGTGGAGAACCTGGAACGAAGCAAAATTGACTTGTCACGCATACAGAAAGAGAGCGCATGGCGGGAGATTGCAAAGCAAGTGGCTCATGAAGTAAAGAATCCCCTTACACCAATGAAGCTCACGTTGCAGCAAATGGAAAAAGCGCTTTATCAGGGCAGTCTTTCTGATGAAAAAACAAAGCATTCAATTCAAACGCTTTTGCAACAGGTAGAAATCCTTAATGACATTGCCGCTTCATTCAGTGCCTTTGCAAGGATGCCTGCTCCCATTCTTCAAAAGCTTGACCTGACCGCATTGCTTAAGCGTGTGGTTCACCTCCACGGTGATTACAAGGAGGGGATTGTGTCGATTGAAAGCATACCGGATACGGTTTATGTAATGGGCGATGAGCAACTCCTTAGCCGCGTTTTTTCGAATATAATTATCAATGGCCTCCAATCCGGGGAAGAAGGCAATAAGGTGCGTGTGCGGGTTGAAGTGAGAATTGATAATAACCGATGCCTAATCAGTTTTAAGGATAATGGAAAAGGAATTGAAAAGGAATTACTGGATAAAGTTTTTCTTCCACACTTCAGCACAAAAAAAACAGGTTCTGGCATCGGCCTTGCCATTGCCAAACAGGGGGTTGAACAAAATGGAGGCACCATTTATTTTGAGACAGAAGAAGGTAAGGGGACTACCTTTGTAGTGGAATTGCCGACAATTTGATTTCGGCTATTTAGTCGTCCCTTAAAAACTCATTTTCTAAAAGTATTAAAACGATGGATTCTGACGAATGAATTAGTATTCTATGTATGCCTGCGCAAAGCTTCGGCACACAGGTGCGCTAGGCAATCGGACCTCCGCATTACAATTGCAGTCGCGCAGCATTTAGTTCAATCCTTTACATTCTGTAAATTTCTACAATGTGCAAAGTTTTCGATTTTAAGTTCTACTCTCTTGCAGATTCTTTCAACACAATCTCATTGATTTTACTAGTAAACAAACCTGTTTGAGGTTTTTAACTTGTGACTATTTAGTTTTTAGACTCTGCATCACTTTGTTTGTGAAAACAAAATTGTCCAGCTCTTTCACTCCAGAGTAGATTATTTCTTCTTTTGATCCTTCCCACAGTTTCTTTCCTTCAAAGAGGAACATAATTTTTTCGCCAATACCCATTACAGAATTCATGTCATGGGTTACCACCACGGTAGTAATATCAAATTCATCCGTGATTTCTTTAATCAATTCATCAATCAAAATGGAAGTTTGAGGATCAAGGCCTGAATTGGGTTCATCGCAAAACAAGTAATTGGGATTGTTAACAATGGCCCTTGCTATGCCTACCCGTTTTTTCATCCCTCCCGATATTTCAGATGGCATTTTATTATTGACATTTTCAAGCCCAACCCTCTTCAGGCAAAAATTGACGCGATCTATTTTTTCGGTCATCGACATTTTGGTGAGGATATCGAGTGGAAACATCACATTCTTCTCAACCGTTTTGGAATCGAACAGTGCACCACCTTGAAAAAGCATACCAATTTCTCTCCGAACTTCAGCTTTGATTTCCTTGTTGGCATCTGTGAAATTGCGCCCATCATAAATAACGGTGCCGGTGTCAGGATGAATTAATCCAACAATGCATTTCAGCAACACACTTTTTCCGGTTCCGCTTGATCCTATGATCAGATTAGTTTTGCCTTTTTCAAAAACACCACTGATATCAAACAGGATTTGTTTGTCATCAAATGATTTGGCTATATTTTGAATTTCGATCATAAAAGCAACTGAGCTAAAAGATAATCACCAATGAGAACGGCTATAACGCTGGTGGTTACGGCTTCGGTACTGGCTATTCCCACCTCCAATGCACCCCCTTTGGTATAGTATCCTTTGAAGCAGGATATGGTGGAGATCATAAAAGCAAACACGAATGACTTGATCAAAGCAAACGTGATCATGTATTCATTGAAGACAAATCGAATTCCGTAAATGTATTCCGTGGGAGTTATAATTCCTGTGGCTGTCCCTACAATGTATCCACCCATCAACGCGCAAACGCCCGCCAGTATCACCAGCATGGGGTACATCAGTAGAGAGGCAACAACTTTTGGAAGGACAAGATAAGATGCTGAATTAATGCCCATCACTTCAAGCGCGTCAATCTGCTCCGTAATGCGCATGGTTCCCAAACCACCAGACATGCTGCTACCTACCTTGCCTGCATAGATAATGGCAATGATGGTAGGAGCCAGTTCCAGAATGGTCATTTCACGCACCACCTGGGAGATGATAAACTTTGGGATCAAAGGGCTTACCATATTGTATGCCGTCTGTACGGTCGTTACCGCCCCCATAAACGAGGATACCAGCGCGACAAGCAGGATCGAATTTACACCTACGAGAACAGACTCTTCCATGATGAGTCTGTAATACGTCTTAAAGGATTCTCTGCGTACAACCAACGAGGAGAGAAAAATCAAGTACTTGCCAAATCCCTTCATTTAAACTTCATTAAATAGCTATCTTGCCCAAAGATAAAATAAATTTACTGATCATCTGTGAAGGGTTGAATAGGCTTAATGGCGATGATTTTCTTACAAATGAAACCTGATTATGAATAAGTTACTAGTGCTATCGGGTGGCACCAAGGGAATCGGCAAGGCTATTATTGAAAAATTTGCTGCGGAAAAATTTGACATTTTTACCTGCGCCCGCCATAGGGCTGATTTGCAAAAACTGAAGGAGGAAATTGAAGAAAAATATGCGGTGACACTACACTATGTTACTGCCGATTTGAGTAAAAAAGATGACGTAGAGGAGGTTGGAAATGCCATTTTGAAATTGAAGCGCCAAATTGATGTGCTGGTAAATAATGCAGGTTATTTTGAACCCGGCTTGATCACCGAAGAAGCAGATGGTGTTTTAGAGAAGATGATCAATACCAATGTATACAGCGCCTATTATCTTACCCGAGCTTTGGTCAATGAAATGAAGAGAGCCAAATCGGGGCACATTTTCTCGATATGCTCCGTTGCAAGCCTTTTTGCTTATCCTAACGGAGGATCGTATTCTATCTCTAAATTTGCATTGCTTGGATTTTCTAAGGTACTGAGGGAAGAATTGAAGGACTATGGAATAAGGGTTACCGCTGTCATTGCTGGGGCTACGTTGACAGCTAGTTGGGAGGGTGTCAACCTACCTGAGAACCGTTTTATAAGGTCGCAGGACGTTGCAGATGCAATTTTTGGAGCCTATTCACTCTCTCCGCAGGCGGTGCTGGAGGAGCTTATTATCAGGCCACAATTAGGTGACATTTAAACGGCCCGAATGGTTAAACAATAATGTTGATTTTGGCGTTAACTTTGCATAAACAAATCTCGTTTTGAGGTCTGAAATCGCACAAATAAGCAAATATTGTAATAGCCTCGTTTCGTACAACCGCAGGCATTCCTGTGTAGTCAATATTGGTGGTGTTCCGATGGGAGGTAATAATCCCATTCGCATACAATCCATGACTACAGTTGACACCATGGATACGATCGGGTCGGTAGAACAAACAATCAGGATGGTTGATGCCGGTTGCGAATACGTAAGAATTACAGCACCTAGTTTGAAGGATGCGCAAAACCTGGAGGCGATAAAAACGGAATTGAAAAAAAGAGGGTATGAGGTTCCTCTTATTGCAGACATTCACTTTACTCCCAATGCCGCAGAGCTTGCCGCTCGTATTGTTGAAAAAGTGCGTGTGAACCCGGGTAACTACGCGGATAAAAAAAGATTTGAGATCATTGAATATTCCGATTCAGCCTACCAAGCCGAGTTGGAAAGAATTAGAACCAAGTTCAGTCCGCTGGTGAAGATTTGCAAAGAGTACGGAACCGCCATGCGAATCGGAACAAATCATGGATCGCTATCGGATCGTATCATGAGCCGCTATGGAGATACTCCGCTGGGAATGGTCGAGTCCGCCTTGGAGTTTGTAAGAGTATGCGAAGACCTGAATTATTTTGATATCGTGCTCTCAATGAAAGCAAGCAACCCACAGGTGATGATCCAGGCCTATCGCTTGTTGGTTCAAAAGCTTGATGAAGAAGGACTGCAGCCCTATCCCTTACATTTAGGCGTTACGGAAGCTGGCGATGGGGAAGATGGACGGATAAAATCTTCTGTTGGGATTGGAACCTTGCTCGAAGACGGACTGGGTGATACCATTCGGGTTTCTCTTACTGAAGAACCGGAGGCAGAAGTACCGGTTGCCAAAATGCTGGCAGATCGTTATGTCAACAGAAAGGGAAATCCAATACCTGAAATAATTCACTACCCCCTCAACCCATTTCAGTACAACCGCAGGGTGAGCAACGAGGTAACTAATGTTGGCAGTTCAAATGTACCCAGGGTGATTGCGGATTTTTCAACCAAGGAAAATATCACCGCAGCATCCCTATTTGCGGTAGGATATAGTTATTCTGTGCCCTTGGATAAATGGACAATTACGGATATGGCCTGTGATTACCTTTACGCGGGCAAACAGATAGTAGACTTTGAAATTCCGGGAACTTTGGGAATTATTTATGACTACCCAACCTGGCTAAGCCAGACGAAAAAAGATAGAACCTATCCCCTCATTGATGTAAAAGATTATGCTAATTCGTACAAACGTTCTCCAGTTTTAAATTTCATAAGGGTTCAACTGAAAGATTTAACCCAATCAACTATTGAAGAACTTAAACAAGATCGCACGGCCGTTTTGATTGTAGAAACCGAAAACGATCATGGCATGGCGGAACTTAGAAGGCTATTTGTAGAATTGATTAACCTGAATTGTGATCTACCTGTAGTAATAAGAAGATGCTATAGCAACCTTTCATTGGATCAGCTCCAACTTTATTCAGCCACTGATATTGGGGGTTTGCTGATTGATGGACTTGGTGATGGAATATTTTTATCAGCAAGCAGCTGCGGCCCGGACAAGCGGATCAATGAAACTGCTTTTACGATCCTGCAAGCCACCCGTACCCGCATATCAAAGACAGAATATATTTCTTGTCCATCCTGCGGTCGAACATTATTTGATCTACAGGAGACAACGGCAATGATCAGGTCAAGAACTTATCACCTGAAAGGTGTGAAAATTGGAATCATGGGTTGTATTGTAAATGGTCCGGGTGAAATGGCTGATGCTGATTATGGCTATGTTGGTTCAGGTCCGGGTAGGATCACGTTGTATAGGGGTAAGGAAGTTGTAAAAAGAAATGTCCCTTCGGCACAGGCTGTTGATGAACTAATTAATCTCATCCGGGAAGATGGCAAATGGATTGAATTCGAAATGGTAGAAAACAGTTAGAAAATGGAAAAGGAATCAGCGTCAGGTAAAACAGGAAAGAGACTTTCCTTGAAGGAGTTTTTTCAGCTTGGAGAAGTTGGGGGTTACTTTTTTAGAAAAAAAGATCCCAATCGTCCCAGCAACATCAACCTCAAGATGATGCATGGCGTAAATAAAATCAGCATTATCATTTTTCTGCTAGGAGTTATGTTCATCATTCTGAGACGTTTTTTTGCATGAACATAGAATCCTTTCGAAGCTTCTGCACGCAAAAGAAAGGAGTCACGGAAGAGTTTCCCTTTGATGAAAATACCCTGGTTTTTAAAGTGATGGGTAAAATGTTCGCGTTGGCGGATGTTGATTTTTTTACAAGCATTAATTTAAAATGTTTACCAGATGTTGGCGTTGACTTAAGGGAGCGATATCCGGCTGTTCAACCCGGGTATCACATGAACAAGAAACATTGGATTACGGTAGAAATGGACGGTTCCATTCCCGACAAAGTTTTAAAAGAATGGATTACCGAATCGTATAATTTGGTAACAAAAACTTTAACTAAAAGTCAAAAACTAATACTTGGCGCCTTATAATTTGATAATCAATTAGTTATCATTTGGTTACATTTACCGTTTACCCCGGATTACTTGGGGTTAATTCATTATTTTTGTTGATTGCGAAGGTACTGTCTAATGAGCAGAATTGCGCTTTTACTGGTTGGCCTCCTGGGGCTGTTGAGTGCCTGTACTCAACGGATGACATGCCCTGCCTTTCAGAGTGCTTACATCTACGATAAGGAAACCTTAAGAAAGAAATTCAGCTATTTCAAGGAAGACTCTACCCCTAAATTGCTGACAGCCAGCAAGAATAAATACCTCATTGCCGTGCCTGAATCGTACCGGAAAAAAATGCGCAATCTCCAAACGGTTGAGATGAAGCCGGTTTATCCTGAAATCCCCGATTCACTCAAGCTGGAAGAAGGCGCTGACCTGATTCTGGCGGAGCGTGATGTGATTGACAGCGTTGCCGTGCAGCAAGGTCTTGACCGAACTGATTCGGCCTATGCCATTACCAAGGCGATAGAAAAATATAATGTAGACCAGGATAATTATATGTGGTACTTCAGGGATGTGCTCGTGTTACCGGATGTTCGCGCGGCCCTGGAGCAAAAGAGTGGAGAGAAATTGGGCATATCGGCTGTGGGCCCTAGAGATGAAAAGGAGAAAAAAGGGTTTTTCAAAAATCTGTTTAAGAAAAAAGAAAAAAATGATTCTGCTTCCGTTGATGGACCTCCTTTGCCATCAGATGGTTCCGAAGAGAAAACCAGAAAAGTTAAGAAACCAAAGAAACAGAAGGTAAAGAAGAAAGAAGAGGAAGTAAAGGAAACGCCAGCCAAGAAGGAAGAAGAAGACGATGGGTTCTGAATAACCTAATCAAATAACGTAAGATTTCCATGTTGATCGGCCGGAGCGCTGGGTAAAATCAGGGTAGCGTCATTTACATCAAGTGTTGCAATTCTTGGAGACACCGTATACGATTCAAGCAAAAATTTATTTGGAACTGCAAGTAAGCTTAACAGATCGTTCTCAGTGGTCTGCTTATCCAACCAAATCTTACCTGACGGTGAATCTAGTAATAACGGCATCCTATCCGTAACCGATTGAACCAGTTTGGTAGAAGGGGTTGTAATGACGCTAAACGTATGATGGGTATTTTCTTGCTCGTCCTCAAATTCTTCCCATAACGCTGCCATCAGCATGAGGCCTTTATCTTTCAGAAAAAAAAAGTACGGAATCGCCGACTTTTTTCCGATTTTCTTCCAACCAAAAAAGCCATTGGTGGGCACAGCACACCGGTACCGCATTAATCTCTTTTTATAAGCAGATTTTTCTGCAATGGTTTCAGATCGTGTGTTGATTAGTTTTTCGCTTACATTATTTTTCTTTACCCATTCGGGTATGGCCCCCCAATAAAAGAAAGAAAGTCCGATGGGATTGTGGTGCGTAATCACCGGTAATAGTTGGGTGGGCCCGGCATTGTATGAAGGCTTGTAATAGGACGGCACGTCTACGGTATAATGATCAGCAATTTCCTTCGCGGAGGATGAAATGGAGTAGCGATCAACCATTGTTTTGTCTAATAAAGTCTATGGCTCTCATCTCCGACCAATATAGCCCATTTTGATTAAAAAGTGTAAAGCCAACATGACCTCCGTATTCAGGCGTTTCAAATTGAATCATTGAATTTTGCAGTAAGGCTGGATTGTCGTTTACGCGATGATCCAGGAAGGGATCGTTATTAGCGTTTACAATTAAGGTTGGAATTTTAATTTTGTCAACAAAACCTATGGAACTACATTTTTCGTAGTAATCAACCGCGTTCTTAAATTGATGAAGCGGGGCGGTATATTCATCATCAAATTCGAGTAAGGTTTTAATTTTATCTATCCCATTGATGTCCAGCGCCGGGTTCAGTTTGGATTTGCGAATAACTTTTTGTTTTAGGCTGCGAACAAATCGTTGCGAATAAACATAATATGTGGATATAACCCTGCAACTGGCATGCAAGTCGAGCGGCACAGAAAAAGTAACGCCTTTTAGAATTCTAGAATCCAATGCGCTTCCTTTTTCTCCAAGATATTTCAAAGTAAGGTTGCCACCCAGACTAAAACCTAGTAAATAAACAGACGAATATTTTCCTGATTTCAATGCATGATTTACCACCACATCCAGGTCATCGGTGGCACCGCTATGATAAAATCTGAGTTGCCAGTTTAATTCCTCGCTACAACCTCGGTAGTTCCATGCCATGACATTAAAACCTTCTTCGTGAAATGCCTTAGCCATTCCTTTGATATAAGCTCGTTGGGTATTACCCTCCAGTCCATGCGAAATAATTACAAGTTGAGAGGATTCGCAGTCCAGCCAATCAAGATCTAAAAAGTCCTGATCAGGCGTGTGGATACGTTCACGCCGGTAGGTAATACCCTTCACGTTTCGCAAGAGCGCGGGATAAACAGTCTCCAGGTGTTTGTTGAAGAGAATGGAAGGAGGGGAATAGTCGGGCTTAAGTGGCGGTTTATTCATTTAATTCCACCCCTTTCGTTCTTTGAGTGTAGTAATGTGCGCGAGATGATGGTTGCCATGCCAGGCATACAATGCAATCATTCTGGCCATACTCACAGCTTTCTTTGTTTCCGGATGAATAAATTCTTTTTTCAAATCATCATCGGAAAAACCTTTTATCAAATTAGCCCATTTTACATGAAGCGATTTGATCAAATGAAGAGATAACGCAGGATCTAGTTTTGTTTCAGGTGTTTCGGCCCATGCTTTTTCATCATAAGCTTTGATTATGGGCGTGTTTTCCGTGAGCGTCCACTTCATGCGGATGTATGCATTCATGTGGCTATCCGCAAGGTGATGAATAACTTGCTTTACAGTCCAGCCATCCGTGCGATAAGGAGTGTCAAGTTGATTTTGGGAAAGTCCATTGATGACTTCCTCCAGTCTATCAGGAAAGGCTTCTATTTCTTTAGTTAGTGCTTCGAGTTCTTCTCTCGAATAGGATTCTATTCCTTTGAATGTTCCAATGGGATACCGATCGTCAATCATCACCACGCAATTCAATTGATAACTTCTTCTAACTGTTCCTCTGTGTAATTCTTATGCAGTTTAACTGGTTCAGATTTCTTTTTCCTTTTCTTACGAACACGAATGTTTGTAAACTCGATGAGTAGAGAAAATGCAACAGCAAAATAGATATAACCTTTTGGAATTTCTTCATGCAAGGCTTCAAGGAACAGCGTGAAGCCGATCAAGATTAGAAACCCTAATGCGAGCACTTCCATAGATGGGTGCTCTTTGATAAACCTGCTGATACGGCCAGAAAAAATCATCATCACGATGATAGAAACAATGACTGCGATAATCATGATGCTGACATGATCCACAATTCCGATGGCAGTAAGAATAGAATCGAAAGAGAAGATTATATCCAGCAAAATAATTTGAAAGATGGTACCGCCAATAGTGACAGCACCTTTTTTAAAGGCATCTTCATCTTCATCATCCCCCTCCATTTCGTGATTAATTTCCATCGTGCTTTTCGCGATAAGAAACAGGCCGCCAAATCCAAGAATCAGGTCGCGACCACTGAAGTCCACCTTATGGCCAATCACCAAATTGGCAGGTACCGAGAAAAGGGGTTCGGTAAAACTTATAATCCAGGTAATTCCCAAAAGGAAAAGGATGCGAACGCCCATGGCCAGCATGAGACCGATGTTTCGGGCCTTTCTTCTTTGCTCTTCTTCCGGCAGCTTGTTGGAGACGATGGAGATGAAAATGATATTATCAATTCCCAGGATTATTTCCAGAAAGCAGAGGGTGAGGAGGGCCAGCCAGGTGTCAGCTTTCAGGAAGATTTCCATGTACGGTTGCCGTTGTTTTTGAATAGAAAATTCAGTTTCAAATTAAGCAATGGATATTGTATTTCTAAAGAACGAGCTGGCAAAATCCGGCGCTTTTTTGCAAAAAAAACCTATTCCGGCATTTTACAACACAAAATCCACCCTCACCCCAGTCCAATTCCTCGAGGATAAAACTTGGCGCATCGATTACCAACAGATTTCACGCAATAGGGTACCTTTTTTGAGATGGTTTTTAATAGTTGAACGAACCACCGTGCAAATTTTCAAGGAATTGGCCTAGGCTTATTACCTCGATATGTTCATGAATGGGATAGCGGTCGGAGGAGGGTGTGATAATAAAGTTGGTTTTTGTTTTCAAATCCCCAACCACATTTTTTAACCCCTTTTCCAACCGAGGGGCATTGGAGTATTTTATTTCTATGGCCATTACTGGCTTTGGGCCTTTGGTTATCACCAAATCCGCTTCTGCGCCTTCATGCGTTCTGTAAAAGTACAAGCCATAATTAGCCCCTAGAAGCGACCTTACCTGGCTGATCACGTAAGTCTCCCATGACCACCCCAGGGCTACATGCTTTTGAAGATTTTCCCACAATTCAAGACCCAAAAGAGCATGATAAACCCCTGTATCACGTATATAGACTTTGGGCGATTTCACAAGTCTCTTCTTTATGTTTCCTGAATAGGGCCTCAGCACAAGAGCCAGAAATGCATTTTCAAGGTAATGAAGGTAATTTTTGACCGTAGGGGCACTGATTCCCAAGGCTTTCGCAAAGCTTTGAGCATTCCACAACTGCCCCTGGGAGGAGGTCAATAAATGGAAGAAGTCCCTGAGGGTGGCAAGGTTGGTTTGAAGTCCTAGTAACGGGAGATCCTTTTCCTGGTAGGTTTGGATAAAATTCCTCCGCCATCGAAAACTTGAGGTGTCGTTTTTAGCGAGCAATGAGTTGGGAAACCCACCTCGTACCCAGTGATTGACTTGGCTAGTAGTTGCTTTGACCTCCTTCCAATTTAATGGGCTTAATTCCAGGTAGGCAATTCTGCCAGCCAGCGATTCGGAACTTTTTTTAATGAGCTGGGGAGAAGCGGATCCAAGCAAAATGAACCGTCCGGGTTTTCGATCCTGGTCAATCAGGGATCGCAAAACCGGGAATAAGGCAGGCATTCGTTGTATTTCATCCAGGATGACACATTTATCCCGGTGTTGATTGAGAAAAAGTGAGGGTTGTTGAAGTTTCGCCTCATCTTCGGGAAGTTCCAAGTCCAGGTAGAGGGCTTCTCGGTTTAATTTTGAGCCTACGTGGCGTGCCAGCGTAGTTTTGCCCACCTGCCTTGGGCCAATGATCCCAATTGCAGGATATTCGCTTAAAATATCAAAAATCTCGTTTTCAGCGTTTCTAGCTATCATTTACCCTGAAAAGCAAAAGTTTTGTTTTTGATTTTCAGGGTAAAAATAGAAAACTACCCTGAAAATCAAAAACGGTATTTTCAATTTTCAGGGTGCAGTGTCCGTCTTTACCGGTGTACAATCATCACTTTTTTGCGGGTCGCATTTTGGCCATTGCCCAGTTGCAGGAAGTAGATGCCTGCAGCAAGGTCTTTGGTGCTGATCGTTTTCTTCTGCTCACCTGGTTCAAAGGCAGTGTCGTTTGCAATCACACCCAGTTGACTGGCGATTAGAAGTCTCATACGATTGGCGGCAGGAGAGGGTAATTCCACAGTGATTTCATCATCTGCCGGGTTAGGGTAAATAGCAACATTTTCAATCGAGGTGATATCCCTGGTGATACCTGTAACGAGAGGTGGATCAGTAATATTCTCCATGATCTCAGATTGAAGTATCTCCTTAGTATCCTCATTTTGCAGGAAGACTATTACAGCCAGGTCATCATCAGGGGCATACATTCTGGCCGCTTCCGGATACCAATTAAATGGTCCGAAGTTTCTCACTTGACCTGCAGGTGCCACTTGATCAAAACGAGTACCCAGAGCTGAAGGCAACATTTTCTTAAGGACGAATTCAAAGTCTGACTCACCTGTTGCGATTAACGCAGACTGGCTTGGACTTAACTGACCTATTGGGATGTTCTTTTCCAGAATGGCTACATGCAATCGGGTGTTCGCATCAAGTTCAATCTTAGGGTTTACCTCAACATCCACTTGTAGACTTCCATCATCAGCGTTATTGGTTACATCAAAGCTCAACTCCGCTTGAGCCAATTGCAGTGTACGGACTCCATATTGCTGATTACCCCAGGCAGAGAAAAAAGCCTCTTGTGGACCTGGATTTTTAAATCCATCCAATCTTGTCAAAGGAGTCTGTGTTATATTATAATACAGTGCTCTTGAACTAGGGTCGGCAGGATTATCCAGGTTGAAAGGATCAGTTGCAGGAAATCCGACATGATAATTAATTTTAACAAGTCGGGTACCGACTCCACCAGGGTTGAACATTTTTAGATTATCGCTTTCAAATTTCTCACGAATTTCTCCACCCGGACCGGACTGAGGGTTAGCTTTATTTGTAAAATTTTCAACTACAATCGTTCTGGTACGGTTGCCAATCCTTATGTTATCCATGGCAAATCCGTCAAGACTGGGTTGCGTATTTACACTGGCAAGCCCAAAACGGAATACCACATTGGCCTGTGGGGTTGGGCTGTTGATTTCATCCAAAATGTGCTTCGACTCCATCCATTGGGTATTATCAGATCCGGACCATCCATAATCTCCAGTAACCTGATCGCCTGGCTTTGATGCCAAACCTAAAGCATTATACCAGTCAACACCTGTTGATTGAGACAGGTTAAAGTCACCAAGTAATGTCCATACTTTGGTAGGATCCGTAATATTCTTGATATCAGTAGAGTATTCGACAACCACCCCATCAGCTGCTGCGAGCTGAACCACACTATTGAAGGAGATCATAGGACGCAAAAGCTGCGTCATATCGAAACAAGTGGTGTACAGATAAGAACGCTCTAATGGAGAATAACTTCCCGACAAGTTTGTTGTCCACACATTCGCACCATTGATGGGGTTTGTTATTACTGATGTCGAAGGTGCGCCCCATGCCCAAGAGACTGTTCCTGCAAACCCTGGCTCGGCAACTAATTGCCAATTTCCGTTATCAGCTTCAAAATCTTCTTCGTAGGCGACTACATCCGTTGGAGTGAACTTATCCACCATAACAATCTGTTGTGTCAAGTCTGCGGTGCATCCCAGTCCGCTGGTTGCAAAAGCATTAACATCGTAAATACCCGGCGCAGTGTATTGATGCAGAACATTATTCAAATTTGCCGATGGCACAATTGGCGTAAGATCTCCGAAGTTCCAATCCACATTCGTAATGGTTGAGTTGGCAAAAACGGTTGAAGTGCTGTTGAACGTCATATCATCTGCAGTAGAAACTCCTGAAAAGATAAAAGAGACAGCGGGAGTTCCTCCAACGATCAGATCCTGCGTAGTTGGTTCCACCGTATTGGGATCAATCATGTTTAATGGATTAGTGGATAAACAACCAAAATTGCTGTTTACCTGTAATGAAACATTTGGAAATGTTCCTGGCTGATCATACAGATGGATAGGGTTTTGGTCTGAAGAAGTATTTGAGGCTGAATTGGGATCTCCAAAATTCCAGCTCCAGCCCACGATGGAGAAAGCAGGGTCAATGGTAGAGCCATCTGTAAACTGTACATCGATATCTTCACAAAGAAGACCGGTTGTGTAAGAGGCTACAGGATTTGGTGTAATTCTAATAACCTGGCTTCCTGTGCTTTCACATGGAGAATCGTCTTCCTTATAGGTATAGATGATTCTTATATCCTGATAGGGGTTGCCTACATAGGTGGTAGCAAACAGGCTTGGATCAAGGTTTGCCGTTCCATTGCTATTGTCCAACAGAGCACCTGTCACAATCGGAGTATTTGTCGCGGCATCCATCAAAGTGAATGACCCGGTTGAAAATCCAGCCGTTGCTGCTGGAAATCCATTGATGGCTATCAAACCGCCTTCCTGGCAGAAGATTGGAGTACCGGTATTGCTGGGTCCACCAGAACCAACTTGGTTAAGAGGATCAGCGGTGTCAAGAGCAGATCTGTTGGCCAGGCCTAACTCTACAATTGGCACAGCCGGAAGGAAAAACTCGACGAGTTGGAAACGAGGAACTTGCACGGTAGTGTTCGAACTGTTTCTGTAAACTCCTTGAAATTCAACCAATCCCAATGAACCCCCCGTGTAGTAAGTATTAAGCTGGAATGGTGTCACTTGTCTGAAATTGCTGTATGGATCAGGGATTGCTCCTCCTGAAATTGCATTTGCATCCAGGATTTCAGCTTCGTCAAAGGTGTAGCTACGGTAATCAATGCCGCCAATATTGATTAGTGGCAAAACCAGCTCTGGCAAACCCTGAATAATGGGGACCCAGGCACCGCCAAAATCTGTGGCATTAATGATTTGAGTAGCTCCAGCAGGGATAGTTGCCGCGAGCGTTTCCATAAAATGACTGGGAAGGTTGTCGTGATCAATTTTTCGAACTACCTGACCATAAGTGGGGGAGGTAATTGCGTCTACAACAAAATTTGTATTTGTGCTGCAATAAGGACCTTGATCTGCAACATCCATCGCATCAGTAATATTAACCGCTGTATTGTGATCGTACACCAAATATTGAACAGCGTTATTGGAAATACATCCGTTCTGATCGGTATGGGTTATCGTTATGTTGAATGGAACATCCAGTGTCACTGCTGATAAGTTCAGAATATTCACGTTAACCCCAGTTCCACTAAATGAACTTGGACCAAAGTCACTGCTGCCTGGTGTGATGTAAGGCGACAATTCAACGGATTGTATTTGTGCATTGTCTGGAATGGAGGTAATGACAGCGCCCGGTTGAGAACTTCCGCGTTCGATGGTCGAATAGCTGTTGTCAAAATCTATGAAAGGAGCATTGAATGAGCTAAGGGTAGCCATTGCCGCCCCATCAAGAATGGCTCCGGTCAATGCGTTACCACCGAGTCGAAATATATTTCCAGTGTTGGAGCCTGAAGCAATTACTCTAAGTCCTGAAATAATGATCTTATCAAAACTTGCCGCTCCATTATTGCGATATTGAATGGTCAATATGCTATTTCCGAGAAAGCTAAGCGAGCCGCTGCCAGGCACAAAGTCAGCACCCTGTAAGGTGAGCGTTCCAAATTTCGGAGTCGTTGATCCCACCGGAAATCCTGTCACATCAAACTGGAATCCTGTAGGTAATACCATATTTAACGTTTGCGTTGTTGGGCCTGCATTAAATTGGTTACTTCCCAATTCAGATATTATTATAGGTGAATTCAGTATCTGGAAGCTATTGGCACAGATGGTAATATTTGGCACGTTCAGGAGTTTGGGGACGCCAGGAGCCACGAATGTTAGCGTAGAAGGTAATCCTGCACCCGCTGCAAATCCTGGTGCTGGTCCATAGGGACCTATTGTCGGAATAGGGGTCAGAACACGATTATTCTCCGAAAATGCTTCTGCATACATCCAAACATAATGCGTCCCCGCAGCAAACGTACCCGCTATTGGAGCGATAACTCCAAACTGGGATATCGGATTTGAACTATTTACAAAAAAGTCACCTCTAGCAATAACAGGACTCGCTGTGTAAGCTGTTGTTCCTCTGATCTGGTCGTTTGTAGGCGGAGTAGTATTTGAAGCCAAGACCATAAAATAGGCTCGTCCATTCCTATCGAAGGTGGCATTCAAAACTGCCCCTGTGGGAGTAATATCAGTGATGGTTGGACCACTGCTGGCCGCTGGCACTGTTGAGGCACCTAACAAGAGGGGTGGCGTATTATCACTGGTTTTGAAGAAAAGTGTGCCAGAAAAGGATATACCTGGAAATAGATTTTCCGAGTCATCCATGATACCCGTCAGATTGGTCCTGTTACCCTGGGCAATGGTTATAAAATATTCATTGTCTGCAACAAGTGTACCCGGGGGTATGTTAAATATTATAGGTTGCTCAACAGTTCCCGCCCCACCCATGAACTGACCATTGGCAGCAAGAAGTTCAATCGAGGGGTTCATTGGATTTGTTTTGTCATGAAGGGTAATCTTTCCATCCAAAGTCCAGACCGGAACGCTAAATGTCAGCTCAATCTGCGGTTGATTAGGGTCAATATTGGACTGCCCTACAGCTGGGTATGCACTTACGAGAGATGGAGGAAACGTAGCCGCAAAGGTGAAGGGAACTGGACTAAATGTGTTCGAAAATGAGGTTCCATTGGATACGACGATGTTATTATCAGTTGCGGACGATTCAACGTTGTCGTCAATGACTGAGATCGTCATTTGAGGCGTGCTTCCACTGGCGCTAATGTCAATATCAACCATCAGGAAATAAGAAAGGTCGGGGTTAACAACCAGGTCGCGAGGGCTTCCACCGAAGTCCACCTCTAAAGTATTTGGAGTTGGTTGTGATACGGTTGTTCCTGGTGTTGTTGTAACATCCGGAAGAGCTAAACTAAAGACGGAACTCGTAGATTCAAAAACTCTCATGTTTAGAAACACGCCGGCAGTAGGCTGACTGAAGGTAATCCTGAACTTTGAAACAAGCGGATGATTAGGTCCAGTAACTGTATGTGGTGCGTTAAATTTAAAGCCAAACACCACTTTGTTGGATGTTCCCCCCACAAGGTTTGGTGATGTGACCACACCTCCGGGCCCGCCATCGGTGTAGGAAGTTGTCACATGAAGCACATCCACCTGAGTACATTGATCTGCCACATTAGGCAATCCTCCTACGGTATTGTTCACATCGCTTGTCAATCCGCCAGCGCTGACCGTGATAGTACCATCCCCCGGACTTCCATATTGCATTGCCGACATATCCAACACGCCGCTTACAAAAGCGAATGCACCATTGACTGGTACGGCAGCAGAAAGAATTGCAGCTGAGCTAAAGTCGGTATCAAGTAAACCCAATTGGTCATGTGCCTCTACTGAACCTACCGTTACTGCCCGGTTGATTCCGGCGAATGCAGCAGGTTGTGAAACAAAATCCAGCTTGGTGGCCAACACATTGATAATATTAAAACCTAATGGTGAAGCAAAAGCCGGATTTTGTCCAGCGATATTCGGGGGGCTATTGAAGAAACCAGAACCTGTTCCTAAGGTGGCACTTATTATTTCAATATTTAGCGCTTCACCATCTGTTACTTCAGGGGCGGTGTCTCTAAAGCTTGCGCGAATACTAATAGGTGCGATATTATCGTCAAGTGCTGTTAATAAAGGGCTTCCAGAGAAAGTGAAATCAAAAAATGGGGTTGTACCATCAATAGAAGGGTGCGCAACGGGTATATTTATCTCAGTGCCTATTTCGGTAGTTCCCGAATAAAGCGCAAGCCTTCTAAGGTTTGAAGGATTGCTGATTCGAATGATAATAGAGTTGAGTACGGTAGAAGCACCATCCTGGTCGCTATTGGGTAATCCGTCCGTATCGGTGCCTGTAGCCAAAGGGAAACCTCCAAATGTAAATGGGAATGTTCGACTTCCATCTACCAATAACATTCTGCCGATCTCAAGGCTGGTTGCCGTGTTTTGAATGTTCGTAGGTTCCTGGTGATTTACATAAGCCAGTGTGGGTGAATAGGAAAAGGTCGGATCTGCCACGATGGATGATTCAAATGATGATTGTAATGTAATCAAAGGTGAAGTAGCGCATATTGCACCTCCTGGGAAACAGGTAGTTCCGGTTCCTGCTTTTATAGTTAATGTAACAATATCCCCATTGGTACCCGTTGTGTATTTAAAGGTAGAGGCAAAATTTAGTAGCCCTGCCGTAAATTGTGTTGTATTTACAATGGGCGCATTGGTCATTGTCGCGCCAGCTGGATTGGATAGCTCCCTTACCGTTCCGCTTGCCCCGGTGATATCAATGTCCCGGTTGTTATTAACATCCACTGCCTCTACGGATATGCCCGGAATGTCAGTATTCAAACTTGCTGATAGGGGTAGTGTTGGGTTTAGGAATCTTAATGAGGTTGCATCAACATCAACCACAACATTATCACCTGATGTAGCAGATTGTAGCGCAATTATTCCCGTGCTGTTGGCAGCCAGGGTGATGTTGGACTGCAGCACCTGGAACTCAAATTGCAAACCATCAATGGTTGTTGGTAGTGTTCCGCCCAGTGCAGTATGCAAATAAATCTTTAGCGAGTAGGTTTTCGTTGCATTATCAGCCACATAACCGAGGGTTCCAACCGTAGTTGAAAGTCCGCTAAAGGTGATTGAGTTAGCCGAAATGGTTGTAGCATTGATACCATTTGTTCCATCCTCCAATCTAGCACCAGCAATAGCTTGCGTCCAATTGGCAATTGAATTGTTTGCGAGATTAGCTGTTATCACAACAGATGTTAACAGTGTAGGTAACCCATCATTATTATTTTCTAGTGTTCCACCAGGGTCATCATTCACATTAAAACTAAAGACAGTGAATGGAGCACCGCTGTTTGTTTCAAGTGATGAAATAGTGGCAGGTGCTGAGGGTGAAGAAATCGTAGTAGCAACACCTGTCTGTACATTAAATGTCGTGCTGATCGCATTGGATACAGGGGATGGTCCGGTAGCTCCAACGTTGAGGGTTATGTTGTTGCCGGTTCCAGAAATAAATTGAAAGTTGGGTGGAAAAGTAAGCAAACCACTGGCGATGGAGTTATTTGCCGGCAGGTTGGTCATGATCAATCCGCCTGAATTGCTTACGGTAATGGTGGTAGAATTGTAGTCAAGGTCACGGTTGTTATTAACATCAAGTGCCTCAACAATGGGAACCGGAAGTTGAAGAGGAAAAATATCTTTAGCCAGCAACAAGTTGGTAGCAGGGTTAGTATCAAATTGCAACTTGATAGCATCGACATCAACAGCAATATTGGAAGGTCCGGAAGTAATACCTTCCGAACCAGTAAAGAGACTGCTCAGCGCTGATAAAGTGATGTTATCATCCAACACTTCAAACACAAAGTTTCTGTTGTCGATGTCATCAGGGAGTGTTCCGCCCATAGAAGACCTTAATCGTATAGACAATTGATAATTCTTTGTAGCGTTGTCGGCAACAAATCCGAGACCTGCTGTGTTGATACCGGTAAATGTGATAGTATTAGTACCTATGGTACCGTTGATTGGTGGATTAACACCATCAAAAAGTTGAGCCTGTGCAATAGCATCTGACCAAATCCCAATGTCATTACCAGTACCTTGGGTGTACTCGATTTCAGATATGCGCATGGGTGAACCATCACCTCCGCTACCGCCATCATCCACCACGGCAAAATCAAATACTTGAACCAATGATCCCGTACTTGTAGATGCAATGGTAGTAGGTGTCGGCAGTGTTCCTGGAATAATGGTTGACGTATTGCTGAAGTTGACTGTTACCGCGGAGCTAATACCATTTGCCAGACCACCGGTTGAGGCTGTAAGCTGACCATTGCCTGCACCTTGATATTGCGGTGCAGAAAATGCAACTACACCATTTGTCATGGTAGCTGCGGTAGGAGATAATGTAATGGCGCTCGCCAAAGTAATGGTTCCGCCAAAATTCAGGTCCGTATTGCCATTCTCATCACGGGCCCGCACCACAGGGGAGGTTGAGAAGTCAGGAGCAGCGGATGGGCTGGCAATGGGTTGCTGAACGAATTGAGTAGGATTGGGATTTGTAGAGAAATCTAACTGGGTAGCTATTACATCAATTTGCTTACCACCAGACTCGACTGACTGGTGGGTGGAAATCAGGCGACTGCTAAGTTGGCCGTTGCTTACATCATCGTAGGTAATATTAGCAGGTATTATAGGGTCCACACTAAACGCAAGGAAAAGGTTGTCAACACTGGCTGCCAATGTTGGATCCAAATCATCCCGCAGCCAAATTCTTATTGTATAAGCCTTGAAAGAGATTGCTCCATTGGCATCGTCAATAAAACCAAGGTGAGTATTGGTGGTAGATGGGATGTTGGAAAAGGTAATGTTAGCAGGATTAATGGTAACATCACCGCCTGTGATGGTGTTAGTCCCATCGAATAACTCAGCGCCGGCAATGATATCCTGCCAATCAGATAAAGCGGCACTATTGCCAGCTCCTTGAGTAATCACCAATTCAGAGAATTTGAATGGGGAGGTATCAGCATCCCAGTCAGAAGGATCGGGAATTGGTGCTGAGTCGGTGTAAGTTATCCTAATCCGCCCACCGGCCCCAGCACCGCCACTTCCATTACCAGATCCACCTGCACCGCCTCCAGGAAATGATCCGCTTGTTCCGATTCCGATGTCGATTCCGGAACCACCATTTCCTCCCTCAAATGGAGCAACCGCCCCTTGACTACCGGTAGCATTGGTGCCGTTAAAGGTTGATCCTGCTGATGAGCCGCCACCACCGCCAAAGCCAAACGGTGGAGGTACTGAAATTCCCAAGAAGCCGCTGCGACCAGAACCGCCTTGAAATCTAATGTCACCGGTTCCCAAGGGGCCGCCAGGTCCTCCAGCACCGGCGGTGCCACCAGTATTTTGCTGGCCAGCAAAACCGCCAGGAGCAATGACCAACCCATCAAAATCGCTAGCTGTTCCATTCAAGCCAAAGCCTCCACTACCCACAGTGTAATTGTAGGAATTACCTGGAATTACAGTCAGCACCGACCGACTGTAGGCGCCACCACCACCACCACCGCCACCATCCCAAAAACTTCCACCAACACCTGCTCCTCCTGCGCCACCTGCGCCCCAAGCTTCAACAATTAGTTGCGTAACTCCTGGAGGAACTAAAAAGCTTCCATTCATTGTAAAAATTTGAGTCATCTGGCTCGCAATTGAAACGCTGTGAGTATCGATTTGTTGCATTTTCCCTAATGTCACAAATTGTGCATTACCTGTGCTGGCAGAATAACTTATCGTTGTACCTGTATTCCAACTACCATTTGCAGAACTGGTAAGTGTGATTTTATTTGTTGCCGCGGTGTAAATTGCGCTTGCAATAGAGCCTGGGCTCGAAGTAAATCCAGTAACGCTGGCACCATCAGCAAGTGTGAGTGGCTCTCGCAAAGTAAAGCTGATAACTTCTGGTAGTGTTCCATTGAGTTCAAGACTCATTACATTTGGCAAAATCGGATCCTGGCCATCGTCAAAAATGCTGAATTGCAGTACATTAGCGCTGTTGCCACTGCTATTTTTCAGGGAGCTAATTGAGATCGGAGTTGAAATAGGGATGATGGAGCTGGAAGTCGCTGTTTCGAAAGTGATGTTAGTGTTGTTGACCGTGATGGCTGGGTTTCCTGCGGCATCATTCGCATTAAAGGACATCGTGTAAACAGCACCATTGACCAATGTAGGATTGTTAGTTAATACAATATTATTCTTTGCTCCACTGTTAAGTTCAGATCCGGTTAATGCCTGCACGTGGGGTGAGTTTGGGTCGGTTGTTCCTCCGGTATTTGCCCATGTGATGGATCCGGATACTACATTTTCAGAGAGAGTATAAGATAGCTGTGTTGTACCCACACTTGAACCAGAAGTAGGGGCAGTGGCAGAGATAACCGGAGCAATATTATCAATGGTATAGGAAGTAGATCCAGTTCCCGCGGTTGCAGGGGCATTGGGATTACCCGCGACATCGGTCGCTGAAATGGATACCGGGTGCGAGCCATTATTTCCTGCCGGTACATTCCACAAATATGTCCAGGAGAGCGGGCCATCGCTCATTGGGGCATTAGTAACAATGGTTCCTATGGAAATGGTTGGCGTACCGGCAATTCCATTAGCCTCAGTGAAGACTGCGGTAATCAGTACATTGTCGGCATCACGAACGATATTATCCGGATGGTCATCATTGAGCACAACGGTTGGGGCTATATTATCATAGGTAATGGAAGTGCCGGCATTGCTCGCCGAGTTGGTATTGGGTGTTGCAGCCAGGTCCTCAATGAGGCCTGCTGCGATGTCGGCTATTACTGTTCCAGAACCGGTCATTCCACTTGCAGTGACCGTAAATGTGGTTCCATCGTTGGGCGTTATTTCTGTAATTACTGCTGTCGTTGCTCCAGCAGTTCCAGTAAGCGTCACGTCACCGGGTGTGAATGTAATTATGTTTATTGGTTCATCGAATAATACCTGAAAAATGGGATCGGCATTGGTTGGATCTGGACCCGACACCGATATGGTAACTGTAGGTCCGGTAGTATCATGGGTGTAGTTAATGGTGGTACCTGCATTACTAATTAGGTTGTTATTCCCCGACACATCTTGCAGCGTTCCGGCAGCTATGTTGGCAATAACAGTTCCAGTGCCTGTCATGCCAGTAACCGTGATGGTAAATGTAGTTCCGTTGTTTGGTGCTATCTCCGTAATACCTGCAACAAGTGTCCCAGTGGCAGTACCAGTTAGTGTTACATCAGCGCCTGTAAAGCTTCCGGTGTTAATAGGTGTCGAAAAAACTACCTGGAAGACCGGTGTTCCGGTGGTTGGTGTAGGTCCTGAGATAGTAATGGATGGAACAGGTGGGCCTGTCCAGGTTACGATCGCCTGGCCTCTAAATCCATTCCCTCCGTTGGCTCCATTCCCACCGTTATCATTTTGTAAATTATCCCAGCCTCCACTTCCACCACCTCCGAGTTGAGTGGCATTATTCCCATTTGTTGGTGGAGATACTGTTGATCCTGGAGCTCCTGCTCCACTCCCTGCGACAGCAGCACCAGCGGTACCGCCAGAAGCACTATTTCCATTACCACCTGGTCCGCCACTAGCACCTCCAGCACCAGAACCTGTAGCGTTTGTAGAAGTACCGCCAGGAGGAGCCTCACCACCTGCACCGCCATTTGCCGTTGTACCAGTTGCAGCGGCAGCGCCATTACCCGTTCTGTCAGTGCCGTTACCTAAGGCACCGCCAGCACCACCGATGGCTGATACCAAAGCAGCGCCAAAAGTTGTTGTTCCCCCTGATGCGCCATTTTCTGGGGTATCAGTACCATCACCTCCGGCACCACCACCACCGATGATTATAGCTTGATTCCCTGCAATTGTAACGTTCGAATTAAAAGTATATGTTCCGCCACCGCCACCGCCACCAGCACGGTTTTGTACAGTATTGCTATCTGCACCACCACCACCACCACCACCACCCCAGGCTAAAACAGCAACTTTGGTCACCCCACTGGGTTGATTAAACGTGCCGGAACTGATGAAGCTTTGAAAATTTAATGGGTTGTTGCTATCAGCTATCCGGTTGTATAGTGTTGAGACACCGCTCCCGTTGTATTCGAAAACTTGCACCGCATAGACTGTGTTTGCCACGAGGTTAGTTACCGTTACCGTTGTCCCTCCTCCGTCTGCTACGCTGTTAAATACACACTTGGCAATTCCGGCTCCAGGGTCTAGATCCCCTCCCATGTTGAAATCAGGGTCAGAAGAGGGTGCCGCTGTTCCATCCACGGGTGAATAAACACCTGTCCGCACAATCACTATGCGGTTGGCTCCATTTCCGTTGCCCCAGTCAAACCTTAGGGATGTGCCATTACCAATTGGGGTTACGGTAATGTTTGAAGCCTGCATGGAAGGCTGCGCGTAACTAACCCATGAGCTGATAACGAATACAACAGCGAGTAAAATTCTATTCATAACTAAAGCCAGTTATTCCATTGTTTATAATGCTCAGTATTTCCATTCGCCATTGCGATTGAAACAAATTAATTTTATTAATTACGTATGGGAAACTATTCTATGTTTCCCAGCTTATCTGTTTTTATCAACGACAACGTTCGCAACCCACCCCACACCGTTGTGCCATACACCACGTAGCTTCCATCCGACAGACTCAATACACTGTTACCAAGATCATCGTCTCTGCTTCCGAAAATACGTGTCCACTCTTCATCTCCAAACGCGTTGATTTTGATGAGATAATAGTCTTTGCCCCCGCGACCGATTTCCAGGTTTGTATCTACACTGCCTAATAGAATAAGTCCACCATCCCGGGTCTGACTAATGGAAAATCCGTTTTCATCCTGATTGGGAAATCCAAATGTTTTAGAAGAAAGTTCTCTGCCGTCCTGAGCCAACCGTTTGAATAGAATATCCTGATCTCCTCCCGGAGTTTCATTGGTAGTTCCAATAACGGCAAAGCCAAAACCATATTGACAGATGTCTTGACCCGTTTCATTAGTGAGCGGTGAACCTATCGGAAGGTCGAATTCCGTATTCTCCGAATTAGGAGGGGTCTTTACCAGTCGGATATCAGAGCGATTGTTTTTGGTAACGGTGCCTGACCAGAATAAGGATGACTGCGGGTCTATGAAGAGTTTGTTGGCAAGAGCGGAGGCGCCTGCTCCGTAAGTTCTTACCCACTGCAGGTTCATGTTTTGATCAAGTTCCGCCAACAACATGTTGGTGGTTTCCTGTACACTGACGGCCGACCCCAGCACAACAAAATTTCCAGTGGCATTGATGTTTACCGCATTTCCGCGTACGGCGAAGGCCGGCTTGAAGTTGCGGGCACGGGTAATATTGCCTTCCAGATCGGTAGTCATGATGCGAAGGTGTGATTGAGCTCCTATTTCATTGTGAATGCTGTCCCCCACAATAACGTAACCACTTTCCAGACCTGCTCCGTCATGTAATAGTTCAATAGAACGTCCTCTGAAACTTACCGTATCCAACGGCTCGCCTTCAGCATCTGATTCAAACGCAGGGTATACGCTTTGCCACTGCATAGCGCCAAATTCATCGACCTTCACTAGTTTGATCTTAAAGCGAGGATCCGAAACATCTGAAGCGCGAACCTCAGAGGTAGCCAATAATATAAAACCGCCATCTGAAGTTTGGCGAATATCCTGCGCAACATCGTTGAACCCTCCATTGTAATACTTAACAAATGTTGGAGGCACTCCGGGATCGAGGTTTTTCTCACTCATACAGGAGAGACAGGCTAATATGGCAATTGCGTAAAATTTCTTCATACTTACTTCAGAAGTTTTTTGGGATTGAAATAAGGATATAAGAATCCAATGTTTATCATAATGCTGCTTTGCCTGAGGTCGTTGCTTACAAATCCATAATCAAATGCGGCTTCAGGATTTGTTCTGGCCGACTCTTGCACCAGATTAGTAAGTCCATATTTATACCGGATATCCGCTAAAATGTAAATGTCTCCAAATTTAAATTTTAGTCCACCGCCCGCTATTATTGAATAGTCTAGGGGGTTGAAAGTCTCTTTGATGTCAATTTCAGGTCCGGTAACCACACTTCCGATTGCGGGAAATTGGGTTTCTGCCTGCAGATTTCCACTTAATAACAAGCTTACATTGGGGCCAAATGTCACATATGGATTAATTACCGAGTTCCTTAATTTGTATTGAACGAGTGCGTTAAGGTCTAATCTGGATTGTGAAAAAGTGCCCTCGAAAAATGAAAAAGAAGTGCCGGATTGATCACTTAACGTGAATGACTCATTGGAATAGCTGTAACTGTGATTTGAAAACATTATCTCAGGCGCTGCGATCCATTTTGAATCAGGGTTTTTTGCAAAAAGTTGTTTTTCGTAGCTGGCACCAATCTGAATATTGATCCCTTGTGAATATTCTCCCTGATTAGCAGCAGCACCTCCTACATAAAAATTTCTAAAGGGGGCGGCCAAAGTAGAGTTGGCTCCGAATCGCAAGCCAATTCCAAAAACAGGTTTTGTTCTGAAAGTCTTATATAAAGCCGTGAATTCAGCGGGGTCAACATTTTCGTTTATTTCAAAGAAATGGTCTCTTCTCAGCAACAGAAGCATGGCTTCATCCGCCTGCTCCGGTTCTTCCTGATAGAG